>DASWFL010000190.1:0-3219 GCA_036394255.1 Steroidobacteraceae bacterium | reverse complement strand
CTCGGCGGCGTTCGTGTCGCGAGACACGATGAAACGCGGCATTTCAAGCTGATCGGCACAACCGGTACTGGCAAGAGCACGGCTATCGCTACGTTGATGGCTTGTGCACTGGAACGCGGCGATCGTGCCGTCATCACGGATCCGGACGGCGGCTACTGCGCCCGTTTCTACGACAGCCGGCGCGGCGATGTGATACTCAATCCATTCGAAGCAGGATCGGTGCAATGGAATCTGTTTGCCGAGATCCGCAGCACTTACGATTCGGACCAGCTCGCAAGCGCACTGATACCCGGCAGCGACGACCCTTCGGGTCGCGAGTGGCGCGGGTATGCACGCACGCTTCTGACGGCTCTCGTACGACGGTGTTACGAGCGCAAGTGCGGCAGCAGTGCCGAGCTGTGGCGATTGCTGGCCATCGCCTCGAACCGTGAGCTCCGGCCCCTCGTTGCCGGCACACCGGCGCAGCCTTTCCTGGAGC
Organism: Steroidobacteraceae bacterium; assembly: GCA_036394255.1. Taxonomy (GTDB): domain Bacteria; phylum Pseudomonadota; class Gammaproteobacteria; order Steroidobacterales; family Steroidobacteraceae; genus FEN-1191. Next base: position 2,741 of record DASWFL010000190.1, on the reverse strand, counting down.
CGGAGAACGCGCGCATGCTGGGCTCGATCCGATCGGTAGCCGCATCTGCCGCCTCCGCGTTGCAGTATCTGAAGGATTCGGCCGGCGAGGGTTTCTCCGTGCGCAACTGGGTCCAGTCGGGCCGCGGCACACTGTTCATTCCGTATAGGGCGGGCCAGATCGCCGCCCTGCGTTCTGTCATCGCCGCGTGGGTACGCGTGGCGATTTTCGAGGCGATGAGCCGCCCGGATGAGGACCGGCGCCTATGGTTCGTGATGGACGAGCTCGATGCGCTGGGCGCCGTCGACGGGTTGAAGGACGCATTGACTCGGCTGCGCAAATTTGGTGGACGCTGTGTTCTGGCGTTCCAGTCAATTGCGCAGGTTGCAAGTACATACGGGGCTGGCGACGCGCAGACCATCGTCGAAAACTGCAGTAATACCCTGATTCTGCGCTGTTCCGGGAGCGACAGCGGCGGCACTGCGCACTTTGCTTCGCGTCTGATCGGGGATCGCGAAGTCCTGCGTCAGCAGACCTCCCGGGGCCGTGATCGGGACGGGCTGATCGCCGCGGGCGGGCAGCGCCGCTCCACGCAGACTACCGTTCAGCAGATTACGGAAGCCGCAATCATGCCATCCCAGCTCGAGCAGCTCCCGGACCTCGTGGGTTATCTCAAGACGGCATCGGCGCGCCGCTGGCGCCGGATCACGCTGGCTCACTAAGCCGCGGATTACAGCGTAGTCACCCCTTGGCCCTGTTCATGCTGCAAGTGACCCCCATCAGCCGCAGTGCCGGACGCACTGCAACGGGCGCCGCGGCGTACCGTGCCGGTGAGCGGCTGCGGGATGAGCGCACCGGCGAGCTGTACAACTATTCCCGCCGCCGGGATGTCCTGTACAAGGAGATCGTGTTGCCCTCAGGCGTGGCGGGGAGCGCACCTGGCTGGTCCCTGGACCGTGGGCAGCTCTGGAATGCAGCGGAGCGCGCCGAGACCCGGCGCGACTCACGCGTGGCCCGCGAGTTCCTGCTCTCAATGCCCCACGAGTTGACCCGTGACCAGCAGATCGCCCTGACGAGTGCCCTGTCGCGAGACATCGCGGAGCGCTACGGCGTGGTTGTGGACAGCGCCCTTCATGCGCCGCGGGCCGGCGGAGATCCGCGGAACTTTCACGCGCACCTGTTGGCCACGACACGGGAGATCACGGCGGCAGGGTTCGGTGGCAAGGTTGGGCTGGATCTGGGCATTACCCAGCGCCACGAGCGCGGTCTGGTCAACAGTATCGATGAGTTTCGGGCGCTGCGCGCACGCATGGCGGAGCTGGTGAATGAGGCGTTGCAGACAGCGCATGTGCTGGTACGCGTCGATCATCGCACACTCGCCGCACAGGGGATTTCACGTGATCCGCAGGCGCATTTGCCCTGGGGCGCCTGGCGTGACGAGAAGCGCGGACTGCATAGCGAGATCGCCCAACGCGTACGTGAGCGGTATCGCGAGCGGGTGCAGGCGCGCGCCGCGGAGTCGCACGCCGCGGGGCCGCAATCCGTGGAGCAACAGCGTGGAGTGGATTGTGTCCCGGCCCCGCAGCCCGGCCTGCAGGACATCAGGAGTCAGGCACGGGAGGACTGGTTGCGGTTGCGCGCTGCGCAGGGGCAGACGCGCGCGCAAGATGCGGAGCATCACCGCGACCTGACCAAGGGCCGGGACGATGATCTCGCCCTGTGAGCCGGCGCTGCACTTCAGCGCCTGCTACGTCTATTCGCCGCGCGGCGTCAGCCCTGCTGCCAAGGGATCAAGGCGATTGCGCGAGCGACTTAAGGGCTGCGATGCACGCTGGCTGAGGCGCTATGCCATGCGCGTGCGCGAGCAGTCCATTGGGCAGCGCCGGTACGGTGACTTGTTTGGTTCCGATGTCATCCTGGTTCCAGTGCCGCGGAGCGTGCCCTCTTCCTGCGACGCCTCATGGGCGGCCGCGCAGCTGGCGCTTGCTCTGCAGCAGCAGGGTCTCGCAGCGGCAGTCTGGATCGGCCTGAGACGTCACTGCGCGGTGCGTAAGTCCGCCACGGCTCCCTGCCGTGCCCGACCGACCGTGGCAGAGCACTACAATTCCTTCGTGGTCGATGTCTCGCTCCGGTCGCCCCGGCGGATCTTGCTGGTCGACGACTTCGTGACCAGGGGCCGGACGCTGCTTGCGGCCTCGATGCGCATGCGCGAACGGTTCCCACGCGCGCAACTCGGTGCCTTCGCATTGGTGCGTACTCTGGGTCTGGTGCCGGACATTGCCCAGCTCGTCGATTCCTGCAAGGGCGCGATCACGTGGACGGGGAAGGATGCGCGGCGGGAACCCTGAAGTTGTAGGTTGCTCCTCTGCCGGATCACAACACCCCGTTCAGTCGCGAAACCAGGCCCGGCTATCCCAGGATGGTCGACTTATTTAGGCTCTCGCATTGTCAATCCCAGCGCCGCGTTCGCTGACCAATAAGGGGGTGTATGGGGAGTCGCTGATCGCGTATGGCTGACCAGCCTCAGGCACTACTAGTGCGGATTCTCGAAAAGTCAGGCTCAGCAGGCGTCAAGGGAAGGCATTGCCGCTACGGCCCTCTTCCGCGTGTCTGTTCCCAGCTGTCACCCGTTACATGTAACGGGCGGAGTTTCAGCGTTAATTGAACACTTGAGTTTCAGCGTTAGTTGAACACTGAACGCTCGAATGGCAGTGGGCAGGGGAAATGGAGGGAGCCCGCAGGGCGAGCGGAATGTCCCCCGC
>DASWFL010000189.1:0-7815 GCA_036394255.1 Steroidobacteraceae bacterium | reverse complement strand
GCTCGGCTTCGGGCTCGCCCACCGCCAGGCCGCCGATGGCCAAGCCAGCCCACTCGCGCCGGCTCAAGGCTTCGAGCGATGCGCTGCGGAGCGAGGTGTGCACGCCACCCTGGACGATACCGAAAAGGTGCCCCGGCGGCGCGTCGCGATAGTAATGAGCGTAACTGCGCTCCGCCCAGCGCATAGATCGCTCCATCGATTCGCGCGCCTGCGCCTCCGTGGCCGGATAGGCCGTGCAGTCGTCAAAGGCCATGGCGATGTCCGAAGCCAGCACGCGCTGTACTTCGACGGAATCTTCGGGCCCCATCTGCACCTCGCTCCCGTCCACGGGCGAACGGAAGCGCACCCCCGCTTCGCTGATCTGGCGCAGGGCGGCCAGACTGAAGACCTGGAAACCGCCCGAGTCCGTGAGTATGGGGCGCGTCCAACCCATGAAGCCGTGCAGCCCGTCGCGATGGAGCCCGACGATCTGCGCTCCGGGACGGAGCGCCAGATGGAAGGTGTTGGCGAGCACGATCTGCGCGCCGAGCGCCTCGAGCTCCTCGGGCGCCATCGCCTTGACCGTGCCATAGGTGCCGACCGGCATGAACGCCGGCGTCTCGATCACACCGTGCGGCAGATGCAGGCGCGCGCAGCGGGCGGCACCGTCGGAGTGCAGCAGTTCGAACCGCAATGTCATGGGCGCGCAGCCGGCGCCGGCCAGACCAGCATGGCGTCACCATAGCTGAAGAAGCGGTAGCGCTGCGCGACGGCGTGAGCGTAGGCGGCGAGCACGGCCTCGCGCCCGGCGAAGGCCGCCACCAGCATCAGGAGCGTCGAGCCGGGCAGATGGAAATTGGTGACGAGCCCGTCGATCGCCCGGAAGACAAAACCCGGACGAATGAACAGGCGCGTGTCCCCGCGGGCCACGCCCGTGGCCAGGGTCGATTCCAGCGCACGCGCCACCGTGGTCCCCACGGCGAGCACGCGCCCGCCGGCGGCCCGGACGGTGCCGATTGCCGCCAGCGTCTCGGCCGGCACCGAATACCACTCCGCATGCAGCACCTGACCCTCGAGCTCCTCGGCGCGCAGCGGCTGGAAGGTGCCGGCGCCCACGTGCAGCGTCACCGTGGCACGAGCGATGCCGCGCGCCGCCAGCGCCGCCAGCAACTCGGCATCGAAATGCAGGCTGGCCGTGGGTGCGGCCACGGCACCGGGCACCTGCGCGAACAGGCTCTGGTAGCGCTCCCGGTCGAGCGCGTCGGGCGCACGCGCGATGTAGGGCGGCAGCGGCACCGTGCCATGGCGCTCGAAGAATTCCACCGCCGGTTCAGGCAGCATGAGTTCCCACAGATCGTCCCGGCGCGCCTGCAGCCGCACCGGGCCGCCGGCGGTCTCGAGCGTCTCGCCGGCACGCAGCGGATTGCTCGCACGCAGCTGCGCCAGGGCGCCGTTGCCCGCGAGCGGGCGCTCCAGGAAGACCTCGACACGGCCGCCGGTCGCGCGCCGTGCCGCCAGCCGTGCCGGCAACACGCGCGTGTCGTTGAAGACCAGCAGGTCACCGCGTTGTAGCAATTCGGGCAGCTCCGTGGCCTGCCGGTCGGCCACGGCGCTGCTGCCGCCGTCCAGGACGAGCAAACGGCTGGCCGAACGGCGTGCCAGGGGGGTCTGCGCAATCAGCTCGACCGGCAGGGGGTAGATGAAATCGCTGCGCCGCATGAGCTGCCGCGTACTCTTTAAAGCAATCCCGGTGGTGGCCTCGCTCGGAGTCGAACCGAGATGGGCAAGCCCGGTCGATTTTGAGTCGACTGCGTCTACCAGTTCCGCCACGAGGCCGTGCGCGATGCGAGTACGATACCCGAATCACCCGATTGCAGGCCACTCCAGCCCGTCATGAAATTCTGCTCGAACTGCGGCCAGCCCGTTAAATACCTCGTCCCCGAGGGCGACCAGCTGCCGCGTGCGGTCTGCGCGGCCTGCGGCACCGTGCATTACGAGAATCCGCGTGTCGTCGCGGGCTGCGTGCCGGAGTGGCGCGGCCGGGTGCTGCTGTGCCGCCGGGCGATCGAGCCGCGCCACGGTTACTGGACCGCGCCGGCCGGGTTCCTCGAAATCGGCGAGTCGATCCACGCCGCGGCGCTGCGCGAAACGACGGAGGAAGCGCTGGCGCAAGTCACGATCGGCTCGCTCCTCAGCGTGGTGAACGTGCTGCATGCCGCGCAGGTACACATCATGTTTCGCGCGCGCATGGTCTCCGAGAGCCATGGCCCGGGCGCCGAGAGTCTCGAGACGATGCTGTACACGGAACAGCAGGTGCCCTGGGAGGAGATCGCCTTCGAAAGCGTGCATTTCTCGCTGGAGCGCTATTTCTCGGATCGGCGCGAGGGCGCGGAACGCCAGCACTTCCACGATATCCTGAACCCGCGCCCGCGGTAATCGGCCGCGCCCGCCGTGATCAGCTCATGCGGGTTTCGTGCTTGCACTGGCGGGCGGGTTTGGCAGAATACGGCGGCTGCGCGGGGCGCCCACACCCCTTCGGACCGGAGCCTCAATGACCTTTGTCGTCACTGAAAACTGCATCAAGTGCAAGTACATGGATTGCGTGGAGGTCTGCCCTGTCGACTGCTTCCATGTCGGCCCGAATTTCCTGGTCATCGACCCCGATGAATGCATCGACTGCACCCTGTGCGAGCCGGAATGCCCGGTCGAGGCCATCTTTTCCGAGGAGGAGCTGCCGGCGGGCCAGGAGCAGTTTACGGCCCTGAATGCCGAACTGGCGAAGCAGTGGCCGGTGATTTCAGAGCGCGGCACGCCCCCTGCCGACGCCAAGGAATGGGAAGGAAAGCCCGGCAAGCTCCAGCTGCTGGAGCGCTAGAGGCTCAACCCTGGCCAGGCCGCGCTTCCTGCTGGAGTTCCTGCACCAGTTCGTCGGGCGGCGCGTAGCCGGGCAATAGTTCCCCCGACTCGGTGACGATACCGGGCGTGCCGATGAGGCCGATGGCACGGCCCAGCTCGTACTGTTCCGCGACCGGATTGGGCTTGCACGCCGCCGTGGTCAGGGCCACGCCGAGCTTGGCCTGCGTCAGGGCCGCGCGCCGATCCGGCGAACACCACACCTGCTCGGCCTTCGACCAGCTCTCCGTGTTCGGGCCGGTACGCGGGAAGGACAGGTAGCGCACCTTCACGCCCAGCCGGTTGTATTCCGCGATCTGCTTGTGCAGGGCGCGGCAGTAGCTGCAATCGACGTCGGTGAACACGGTGATGGTGTATTTCGTCGTCTGCGGTGCGAACACCACCATGGAGGATTCCGGCTCGGCGCTGATCAGCGCCAGGCGCAACTCGCGCCGGCGCGCGTCGCTGAGATTGTTCCGGTCGGCCATGCGGTACAGATCACCCACGAAGCCGTAGCGCCCGTCGGCGGTCACATAGAGGAGCTCGGCGCCATGGCTGTATTCGTAAATGCCGGAGACCGGTGTGGTGCGCAGTTCGCTCGGCTTGGCGCCGGGAATATGCGCCGCAACGGCCGCCAGCTCGGCCTCGAGCGGCGTCAGGGCGGGTGGCGCGGCGACCGCGGGTGCCGGGAGCGGCGCCGCGTCCAGCACCAGGGCGATCACCCCGAGGGCGGCGGCCAGCGCCAGAAGCCATCGATTGCGTGTTGGCATGAGCTGGAGTTTAGCAGAGCGAGCCGGTAGCGGCGCGATTCCGCCGTGGCTGCGCGGCCTTGGAATCAGCCGCGAGGGTGGTGCTCGGAATGCAGCTCTTTCATGCGCTCGCGCGCCACGTGCGTGTAGATCTGCGTGGTGGACAGGTCGCTGTGCCCGAGCAGCATCTGCACCACGCGCAGGTCGGCACCGTGATTGAGCAGGTGCGTCGCAAAGGCGTGGCGCAGCGTGTGGGGCGACAGGCCCTGATTGACGCTCGCCTTGCGGGCGTAGCGCTTGATGATGTGCCAGAAGGCCTGGCGCGTCATGCGGTCCCCGCGCCGTGTCGGGAACAGATAATCGGTGGTGCGATCGAGCAGGATCTCGGCGCGGGGATTGCCGAGGAAAGCGACGAGCCAGCGCACGGCCTCCTCGCCCAGCGGAATCAGGCGCTCGCGATTGCCCTTGCCCAGCACCCGCAGCACACCCTCCCTCGTGTTCACCTGGTCAACGCGCAGGCTGACGAGCTCCGAGACCCGCAGTCCCGTCGCGTACAGCACCTCGAGCATGGTGCGATCGCGATTGCCGAGCGGGTCGCCCACGGTGGGCGCCATCAGGAGCGATTCGACCTCGGCTTCGGTCAGCGACTTCGGCAGCGAACGGCCGATGCGCGGCATGGCGATCTGCGCGGTCGGATCCTCGCGCACGGCGCCCTCGCGCATCAGGTAGCGGAAAAAGCGGCGAAAAGACGACAATTGCCGGGCCGTCGAGCGCGGGCGCGAACCACCGGCGGCGCGCGCGGCAATAAAGGCGAGCAGGTCGGCGCGACCGGTTCGCGACAGCGTTATGTTGCGCAGGGCGAGCCAGCGCGACAGCGCCACGAGGTCGGCGCGGTAGGCCGCGAGGGTGTTGGCCGACAATCCGCGTTCCATCCATACGGCATCGAGAAAGCGGCCGATGACCGGGTCGACGATCTCGGGGACCGACTCTTTGGTGACGGTGGCGTTTCTGCTCAATGCGGTACCCTGCGCGAAGGGGGATTGCCTCGACCGCCAGTATGCAAAGCCGGCATGGTCGGGCGATGTGATGGGACTCACAACCGCGCGAACCGTTACCATACGGAGAACTGGGTCACATTGCCAAGGCCCGAAATGCCGCAAAACGATGCGCCGGATACCGCGGCGCGGCAGGCCCGACCCCGCCGCTGGCTCCAGCCCCTGCGCCTGCTGTACACCCTGTACGCGGCTACCGTGTTCATGGCCCTGGCGCTGGCCTCGCTCCCCCTGCTGGTGATCCTGCCCGCCCTGGGCACGCGCCGCCGCCTGACGCGCTGGGTCGGGCGCAGCGTCCTGACCCTGATGGGCATGCCCCTGAGGGTGCATTTCTGCGGGCCGCTGCCCGATCCCTGCATCGTCGTCGCCAACCACTGCAGCTACCTGGACGGCGTGGTGCTCACTGCAGCGCTGCCGCCGCGCTTCGGCTTTGTCATCAAGCGGGAGATGAGTTCCGTGCCGCTGGCGGGTCTGCTGTTGACGCGCATCGGCTCGCACTTCGTCGCCCGCGACAATCGCGCCGGCAGCGCACGCGATGCACTGCGCCTGATGCGCAGCGCCGCCCGCGGCCGCTCCCTCGCCTTCTTCCCCGAGGGCACTTTCGGCCCCGATCCGGGACTGCTGCGTTTCCACACCGGCGCCTTCGCCGCCGCCGAACGTGCCGGCATGCCCGTCGTCCCGCTGGTCATCCGTGGCACGCGCCACTGCCTGCCGCCCGAGACCTTCCTGGCCCGTCCGGGCCGCATCGAGGTGCAGATGCTCGAACCCATGCAGCCGCACCGGGGCAGCAAGGACGGCGCCGCGGCCTTGCGTGACGCGGCACGCGCGGCCATCCTTGCCGCACTGGGCGAGGGAAAGCGAACGGCGCGCGGCTGATCGCGGACGCCGCGGGCCTGATCGCCGGCGCCGCCGAAGTCAGCGTGAGCAGCGGCGCAGAGAGGGTAGCAATGGGCGAGCGGGACATCATGAACTATGACGTGGCGATCGTCGGTGCCGGTCCGGCCGGCCTGGCCTGTGCGCTGCGCCTGCGCCAGCTGCAACCGGAGCGATCGGTCTGCGTGATCGAAAAGGCCGCGAGCCTCGGGGCGCATTGCATCTCAGGTGCCGTGCTCGACCCCGTCGCGCTCGACGAGCTGGTCCCGGACTGGCGCGCAGCGCCGCCGCCGACCTGCGTCCCGGTGCGCCGCGACGAATTCCGGTTCCTCACGCAGCGCGGCAGCATCCGCCTGCCCACGCCGCCGCAGCAGCGCAACCACGGCAATTTCATCGTCTCGCTCTCGCAGCTCATTCCCTGGCTGGGCACCCGGGCGGAGGCGGCCGGCGTGGACATTTTCACCGGCTTCGCCGCCGACAGCTCGCTCATCGATGCCGCGGGCGCCGTCACCGGCGTGCGCCTCGGCGATGTCGGGCGGATGCGCGACGGCAGTGAGGGCGCCAATTTCACCCTGGGCGCCGAGATCCATGCGCCGGTCACGGTGCTCGCGGAGGGCTGCCGCGGAAGCCTGGCCAAGCAGCTCATCGCCCGCTACCGCCTCGATGCGGATCGCTCCCCGCCGACGTTTGCGCTCGGATTGAAGGAACTGTGGCAGCTGCCCGCCGGCCGCGCGGCCGCGGGCCTGGTGCAGCACACGATTGGCTGGCCCATGCCGAGCGACACCTTCGGCGGCGGCTTCATCTACCATCTCGAGCAGGATCGCGTGTACGTCGGTCTCGTCGTCGGACTCGATTATCGGGATCCGCTGTTCCAGCCTTTTGAAGCCTTTCGCCGCTTCAAGAACCACCCCGCGACGCGCGCGCTGCTGGACGGCGGCGAGCCGCTCGCCTATGGCGCCCGCGCCATTGCTGCCGGCGGCGCGCAGGCCCTGCCCTGCATGGAAATGCCCGGTGCGCTGCTGATCGGCGATGCGGCCGGCACGCTGGATGCCGCGCGCATCAAGGGCATCCACCAGGCGATGCGCTCCGGCATGCTCGCCGCGCAGCATCTGGCGGCCCACGCGGGCGTCAAGGGTTTCGACGCGGCCTGGCGGGCCTCCCCGGGCGGCCGCGCGCTGCAGGCGGTGCGCAACATCAAGCCCGGTTTCAAACGCGGGCTGTGGTGGGGCCTGGCCAACGCCGCACTGGAAACCGCCCTGCGCGGGCACACGCCCTGGACGTTGCAGCATGTGGCCAATGACCGCACCCTGCGCCGGCTGGATCAACAGGCCCCTGAAGCGGGAGCGAAGAGTCCGCCGCCGCTCCCGCAAGCTGCGCTCCCGGAAGGCGCGCTCCCGCCGCGCGATCGCACCGCGGCGGTCTACCTGGCCTCGACCGCGCATGACGAGCAGCAACCCGTGCACCTGCACGTCGCCGACACCAGCGTCTGCGCCGAGCAGTGCGCGCGCGAGTATGGCAACCCCTGTACCCGCTTCTGTCCGGCCGCTGTATACGAGATTCTCACCGACGAGGCCGGCAAGCGCCGCCTGCAGATCAACGCGGCCAACTGCGTGCATTGCAAGGCCTGCGACATCAAGGACCCCTACCGTCTCATCACCTGGACGACACCCGAGGGCGGGTCTGGTCCGAACTACCAGAATCTTTGACGGGTGCGCTGATGCACGAGCCTGCGGCGAGTGGCGAAGGCCAGCCTGGGCGCGAAGGCCTGCCTGCGCGCTATGAGCGCGAACTGCGCGGGCGAAACTGGCAGGGGGATCCCGCCCAGCTGGCGGCGGTAACGCGGCTGGAGCGGCTCCGCGGCGAGCTGCTGGCGCGGCGTGGCGAGTCCGGTGCGGCCGGCCGCCTGCTCCGGCGGCTCTGGCCGCGGGCCCCGCAGGCCGCGCCGCGCGGGGTGTACCTGTGGGGTGGCGTCGGGCGCGGCAAGACCTGGCTGATGGATCTGTTCTACGGCAGCCTCGCGCCGCTGGCGCGCCGCCGCAGCCATTTTCATCAGCTGATGCGCAGTGTCCACGGCGGGCTCGCGGCGGTCCGCCGGCATCAGGATCCGCTGCAGTTCGTCGCGCGGCGCATGGCGCGCCGTGCCAGCCTGTGGTGCCTCGACGAACTGCACGTCATCGATATCGCCGACGCCATGCTGCTCGGCAGGCTCCTCGAGGCGCTCCTGGACGAGGGCGTCTCGCTCGTGATCACCTCGAATACGCCACCGGCGG
>DASWFL010000188.1:0-6395 GCA_036394255.1 Steroidobacteraceae bacterium | reverse complement strand
CCACCGGCCCAACAACCCCCGCCGGCGCGGCGGAGGCTTCGGGTACAATTCCACTCCTTTTTCCCTCCACAGGCCCCGCTCACCCATGTTTTCCGCCGCACTGAATATCGCGAGCTTCGATCCCAAACTGCACGCCGCCATGGAGGGCGAGCGCCGCCGCCAGGAAGAGCACATCGAGCTCATCGCTTCCGAGAACTACGCCAGCCCGCGGGTGCTGGCGGCGCAGGGCTCGGTGCTGACCAACAAGTATGCCGAAGGCTATCCAGGCCGGCGCTATTACGGCGGCTGTGAATATGTCGATGTCGCCGAGCAGCTGGCGATCGAACGGGCGCAGCAGCTCTTCGGCGCCGATTATGCGAATGTGCAACCGCATTCTGGCGCGCAGGCCAATGCGGCGGTGTACCTGGCGCTGCTGGCGCCCGGCGACACTTTCCTGGGGATGAGCCTCGATCATGGCGGCCATCTCACCCACGGCGCGAAGGTCAATTTTTCCGGCAAGCTCTTCCATGCCGTGCAATACGGCGTCGTGGCTGCCACGGGCCTGATCGACTACGAACAGATCGAACGGCTGGCGCGCGAGCACCGCCCGAAGCTGATCGTTGCCGGGTTTTCAGCCTATTCACGCGTCATCGACTTCGAGCGCTTCCGCAGGATCGCCGACTCCGTGGGGGCGCTGTTTTTTGTCGACATGGCGCACGTCTCCGGGCTGGTTGCGGCGGGCCTGTACCCCAATCCGGTGCCGATCGCCGACGTCGTGACCACCACCACGCACAAGACCCTGCGCGGTCCACGCGGGGGACTGATCCTGGCTCGCGCCAACGAGGCCATCACCAAGAAGCTCAATGCAGCGGTGTTTCCCGGCACCCAGGGCGGCCCGCTGATGCACGTGATCGCGGCCAAGGCGGTGGCCCTGCTCGAAGCGCTGCAGCCGGAGTTCCGCGCCTACCAGCAGCAGGTCCTCGCCAACGCCCGCGCCATGAGCGCGGCCCTGGCGGCGCGGGGGCTGAACATCGTCTCCGGCGGCACGGACAATCACCTCTTCCTGGTCGATCTGGGCCAGCGCACGATCACCGGCAAGGACGCCGATGCGGCCCTGGGCCGCGCGAACATCACGGTGAACAAGAATGCCGTGCCCAATGACCCGCGGCCGCCGATGATCGCCAGCGGGCTGCGCATCGGTACGCCGGCGGTCACGACGCGCGGCTTTCGTGAGCCTGAAGTACGGCAGGTCGCTGACTGGATCGCCGCGGTCATCGAGGCGGAAGGTGCCACCACGGTGATCGAACGCGTACGCGGTGAAGTGCTGGCCCTGTGCCAGCGATTCCCGGTGTACGGCCCCTGAACGGGCGGCCGTGGTCGCGCCTCCGGAGCGATGAGCCAGGTGCACTGCCCGTTCTGCACCCATGCCGATACGCGCGTGACCGACTCGCGCCTGGCCGCTGACGGCCGGCAGATCCGTCGACGCCGTGAATGCCTCAGTTGCGGCGAGCGCTTTACGACTTTCGAGTCGGCCGAACTGCTGCTGCCCCGCGTGATCAAGAGTGACGGCAGCCGCGAGCCCTTCGACGAGGCCAAGCTCAGCGCCGGCATGGTCAAGGCCCTGGAGAAAAGACCGGTCAGCAGCGCAGCCATCGAGGATGCGGTCGCCCGGATCTGCCACCGCCTGCGCGTACTCGGTGAACGCGAGGTGCCATCGCGGCAGGTGGGCGAGCTGGTGATGGAGGAGCTGCGCCACCTCGATGAAGTGGCCTACGTGCGCTACGCTTCCGTGTACCGCAGTTTCCAGGATGTCGAGGCCTTTCGCGAGACGATCGACGGTCTGCGCCGCCAGCGGCGGCGCCGTGAGCCGGCCGGGCACCCCGGGCGCGAACAGCTGCCGCTGCTGCCCACGGACCCGGGGGAGAGCGGCAAGAGCAAGTAAGCGGGCGCTGCCACTCCGATATACTTGGCGGCAATGGCGCGCAACTTCAACCCGCAGACCGCGGCGCGGGCCCTGGCGCGGCGCCTGGCCGTGCAGGCCCTGTACCGCTGGCAACTCAATCCCGCACCGTGGCAGGAACTGACCAGTGAATTCGCGCTCGATGCGGACATGGCGCGTGCCGATGGCGAATATTTCCGTGAGCTGCTGCAGCAGGCGATCGGGCAGCACGAACAGCTGGACCTGGCGCTGGCGCCGTTCCTGGACCGCGCGGCCGCGACGCTCGATCCGATCGAGCATGCCGTGCTGCTGGTCGCCAGCGTGGAATTGCAGCATCGACCGCAACTCCCATTCCGCGTGGTCATCGACGAGGCGGTCGGTCTCGCGCGCCGTTTTGGTGCCACCGATGGCTACAAGTTCATCAACGGCGTGCTGGATCGCGCCGCGCGGGCCTGGCGACCGGCAGAACGCTGAGCACGGACATGGCTGCGGGCGAAGGCGAAATCATCGAGCGCTACTTCCGCCACCTGGGCGCCGTACGCACCGACGTTGCGCTGGGTATCGGCGATGACGCCGCGTTGTTGCGGCCGGCTCCGGGCTGCGAGCTGGTCCAGAGCACCGATGCACTGGTCGAGCAGGTGCATTTCCTGCCCGGCAGTGCGCCGCGCTCGCTCGGGCATCGTGCCCTGGCGGTCAACCTCAGTGATCTCGCCGCGATGGGTGCGACACCGGCCTGGGCGCTCCTGTCCCTGACGCTGCCGCGGCTGGACGAGTCCTGGCTGGGCGAATTTGCCAGCGGTTTCGCGCGCCTGGCGCGTGAGCACGAAGTGGCCCTGGTGGGTGGGAACCTGAGTCGCGGCCCGCTGAGCATCACCGTGCAGCTCACCGGGCAGGTGCCGCAGGGGACGGCGCTGCGCCGCAGCGGCGCCCGGGCGGGCGATGAACTGTGGGTGAGCGGCACCCTGGGCGATGCCGCGCAGGGCCTGGTCTTGCGCCGGGCCGAGAGCCGGGCCGAGAGCCGCGCACAGGCCCCGTTGCCTGACGCCGGTGGCCACGCCGCATGGCTGTGTGCGCGCTTCGAATACCCCAGTCCGCGCGTCGCCCTCGGGCTCGGGCTGCGCCAGCTGGCGAGCGCCTGCATCGACCTGTCCGATGGCCTGCTGGCGGACCTGCCCCGACTGGCAGCCGCCAGCGGTTGCAGGGCCGAAGTGGATACCGAGAGCCTGCCCCTCTCCCCGGCCCTGCGCGCGGTGAGCGGGGATCCGGCGTGGCAGCAGGCCCTGGCCGGTGGCGAGGACTACGAACTGTGCTTCACGGCCGGCGCCGCTCAAGCGCCGCAGCTGCAGGAACTCGCCACCGCCGTGGGCGTGCCGCTGTGCCGGTGCGGGCGACTGCGGGAAGGATCGGGCCTCGAGCTCAGGCGCGCCGGGACTGTGATCCAGTTCGCGCAACCGCCCTTCGATCATTTCGGGGCGTAGGCACGCCCGTTCCTGGCCCGGCCGCCGGGGTTCCGGGATGCAGGTCACAGATCGCCGGGCGGGCGGTTTGTATCCTCGGTCCGGCAATCGCAGCACCAATCACCGGACCCAATCTCGATGGCAGCTCCAGCAACGATCCTTCCCCAGCCGCAGGCGATCCCGGAGCGTATCGGCAAGTATCCGATCATCAACGAAGTCGGCAGGGGCAGCACCGGCATTGTCTACCTGTCGCACGATCCCTACTACAGCCGCGACGTCGCCATCAAGGTGTACAACATGGACGCCGGGGGCGATGACGAGCGCGCCCGCGTGACGCGCAAGATGTTCCTGTCCGAGGCCCACATGGTGGGCATGCTGCATCACCCGAATATCCTGCCGATCTACGACGCCGGCGAGGAAAATGGCCACTGCTATATCGTCACGGAACACGTGCACGGCGCACGCACGCTGGCGACGTACTGCCGGCCCGACAATCTGCTGCGCGTCGATGATGTCGTCGAGATCATGTTCAAATGCGTCAAGGCGATGCACTACGCGCACACGCGCGGGGTGATCCATCGTGACATCAAGCCCTCGAACATCATGCTCACCCAGTCCAGCGAGGTGCGCATCATCGATTTCGGCATCGCGCTGGTGGCCGATTCGGAGATCTCGCGGATCGAGGGGATCGCCGGTTCGCCCAGCTACATGTCACCCGAGCAGGTGCAGAGCCTGGAGCTGACGCATCGCTCGGACCTGTACTCCCTCGGTGCGGTGATGTACGAACTGCTGACCGGCAACCGTCCGTTCCGCGCCGGCAATCTCGCCAAGCTGCTGCACCAGATCGTCTATGCCACCCCGCCACCGATCCACACGGTACGGAGCGACGTGCCCGAGGATCTGGAAGTGGTGGTTGCCACCGCCATGCAGAAGGACCCGGAGCGCCGCCAGAAGAGCGGGCTCGACCTGGCGGCGGAACTCACCCGCGTGCACCAGCAGCTGCGCGAGCAGTATTCACGCATGGACCAGCAGGAACAGTTCAGCCTGCTGCGCAAGCTGAAATTTTTCCACGAGTTCTCCCACGCCGAGATCGTCGAGGTCATGCGCGCCAGCCACTGGCAGGACTACGCCAGCGGCGAGGAGATCGTCAAGGAAGGGGAGATGGACGATCGCTTCTATATCCTGGTGAGCGGCAACTGCTCCGTGGAACGGAACGGCGCGGCGATCGGCACGCTCACGACCGGTGAGTGCTTCGGCGAGACCAGCTACGTGCAGGGCGCGAAGCGCAGCGCCACGATACGCGCCCGGGATGCGGTCACCGTGATCAAGGTAAGTTCGACGCTGCTCGAGCAGGTCTCCGCTTCCTGCCAGCTGCGCTTCAACCGGGTGTTCCTGCGCGCGCTCATCGGACGCCTGCAGGGCGTCGAGTTGCGCCCCGCCTAGCCGCTACGTCGACCGTCGTATCGAGGCCACGATGATGACGGGGCCGGTCGGCAGGCCCGTGGGCGACCCGCCGGCGGGTTCGACGCTCACGGCAACCTGCACAGCAGCGAGCAGGAGCGTGCGCTGCGCGGGCGTCAGCTTGCGCTCGAGCCGGCCCTCGCGGGGCAGCAGGCCCAGTGAGACGGGATGGCCGCCTCCGGCGGGCAGTACCCACAGCTCATAGCTCCGCGCCCTGCTCAGGGTGATCTCCGCCACGGTACGGATATTGATCTGCGCATAGTCCGCAGAGCGCTCGAGGCGCCACAGCGGGGCCGCATTGGCCTGCGCCAGCACGGCGACGTCGTGCCAGGCCGGTTCGCTCCAGATGGTCAGCTTGCCCACCAGCAGCGCGGCAGCGATCAGGCTCGCGGCCAGCGCCGCCGGCCACCAGCGCAGTCCTGGTTTGGCCGTCGCACCCGCGATGCTGCGCTGAATCCTCGGCCAGCAACCGGCGTTGGGCGCAACCGGCAGCAGCTGCAGGGCCAACGGCAGCAATCGATCCTCCCAGCGATGCCGGGACGCAAGTGCCGCAGGCAACGTTGTACACAGTTGTTCAAAGCGCGCGCGCGCACCGTGACGCAAGAGGCCGAGCGCGTAAGCGGCACCGATCCGATCGAGCAGTTCCGGGCGGTTGTAGTTCATGATTCCATGCAGGTCCTGAGGTTTTGCAGGCCGCGCCGGACCCAGCTCTTGACGGTGCCCAGGGGCTGGCCGAGCAGGAGCGCAATGCGGTCCTGCGTCAGGCCGCTCTGGTAGGCGAGCAGCAGGCAGCGGCGTTGCGCGATCGTGAGCAGCTCGAGGCAGCGGCGTAGCGTGGCGTGCGCGGCGCCAAATTCAGCGCTGTCCGCGGGTCCCGCCACCTGCAGCTGCTCCGCGCCGGACAATTCCGCGGCTTCGAGCATTACGGCAGGGCGTGAAGCGCGCTGCAGGTCGATGGCGCGATTGCGCGCAATCGCCACCATCCAGGACAGCGCCCGGCCCTTGATCCGATCGAACTGACCGGCCTGTTGCCAGATGCGGATGAATACATCCTGCAGGGCATCTTCGGCTGCCGCCCGGACCCGCAGTATGCGCAGCAGAATCGCCAGCAGCTGCGGCGCGGTGCGGGCATAGAGCGACTGCAGCGCCGCGGCGTCCTGCGCGGCGCAGCGGCGCAGGAGCTCCTCGAGCTCATCGCTATCCAGCACGGTCGCCACCTGCTCCATACCCCCTATACGGCGCCGGCACCGGACTGGATGACCGCGCCCCTGCTGCACCGCAGGATATAGCGACCCGTGCACCGGTGTCAGGTCTTTTTGCCGGCGCACGCCGCTGGGGGAAGTTCTGCACAGGGCTCACAGCAAGACGAGCCCGACACAGGTCATCCACTTTTCTGACTGCACCCGTTACATGTAACGCGTTACATGTAACGGGTGGTCACCAGAAAGGGACACAAGACAGCGGGCCTTCTGCGGCAAGGCGGCTCGCGTGACCCGTGCAGGACTTCCCTCGGGCGTCAGGCTGCATCCGCCGGGCGGTGACACTCGTAATGCTGTCGG
>DASWFL010000187.1:0-2830 GCA_036394255.1 Steroidobacteraceae bacterium | reverse complement strand
CAAGGATGCCCTGGGCAGGCCCGGCATCGTGTCGATCTACTATAGACAGTACCGTGCCTTCGAAGGAATCCAGGTCCCCCTCGTCGTCGAAACCGGCGTGGGCCCGGGGAGGGTCTCGGACCGGACGGTGATCGAAAAGGTAGCGATCAACCCGCCACTGGCCGCGCAATTATTTGCCAAGCCACTGTTCGCCAAGCACCGCAGTGTCGTGACGGTGGGCGGCGGGACCGACAACGGCCTGCCACTGCCTGGGGCGGCGGAGCGGCCAGGGCCTTCCGGGACGCATTGATGAACGGGGGCGTGGTTCGATATCGTCGGGCCGGCGGAGCAGGACTGCTGGCGCTCTTGACCTTGTCGGTCATGGGCCTGCCGCCGCCCTGCGCTCAGGCCGAGGACCAGACTACCGAGCCGGCCGCGTCACAGCCGCCGGCAGCGCATCACTTCAGGAAGAAAAATCCGGTGGATCCGGCCCTGGGACTGTCCAGGATGCTGGGTCTCGATGAGCGGCAGCAGGCCGAACTGCGCAAGGTGCTGCAAAGCCAGCGTGAGGAAGTTCGCAGACTCTGGACGGAGCAATCGGTGCCGGAGATCTATCGTGCGAGCGAAATGCGTGCCATCAGTGAGCGGACGGAGGTGCGGATCAGAGCGTTGCTGAACGAAGAGCAGCGAAAGCTGTACATTCAGAAGCAGCAGCCTGAGGGCCCTGGGGCTACCCAGAAGGCCAGCCTCGAGGATTGGCTGGACGCCACTCGACCGAAGAGCGGCAGCGGCGAGGGCAAGGCAGCGCCAGGGAATTCGGCGCCGGAGGCCCCGCAGTGACAGGCGGCGACCCGGCCAGGCTGGAATCGCTGCGCGAATCCGCGCAGGCGTTACAATTGAAAGCGTTGTCCAGCGGCAGCGCGGTCTACCGGAAGACTCAGTGCAAGGGGGAGACATGAGAGCGCGGGCAGCAAGTCCTGCACGACGCAGGAACGCAGCTGCGGGCGGGCGCCCGCAGATCTGGTCGGACTGGCGCGGCCGCAAGCTGGGGCCGCGCTGTCGCGTGGCCCTGGTAGACGATCACGTCGTCGTGCGTGACGGCATCGCCGCGCTGCTCGGGCTTGAGTCCGATCTCGAAATCGTGGGCTGTGCCGGTGATGTCGCGACGGCATTGGAGCTGGTGCGTGCGACGCAGCCCGCGCTCGTGATCTGCGATCTGAATCTGCCGGGCATCTCAGGCGGTCAGGCTGTGCGCGCCATTCGCAATGAAGTGCCGAATGCCGGCATCCTGGTGTTGACGGCGCATGACTCCCTGGAATACGTGCGTGCGGCTTTCATCGGCGGTGCCGTGGGCTATGTGTGCAAGGACGCGCCGCGCTCCGAGCTGCTGCGGGCCGTGCGGCGGGCGGCCGGTGGCCGCCGGACGGTATGCGGTAATGTATGGGAGGCGGTCGTTGGCGATTGGCTCGAGCATTGTCTGCCGCCCGAACCTACCGTCGGTCCGGAACTCGACAACGAGGCCCGGCAGGTGCTGCGCTTCATCGCGCTGGGCGTGCCCACCTGGCGCATCGCGCAGAACCTGGGCCGTGGTCTCAAGGCGGTGGAGAAATACCGGACCTCCCTGATGCGTCGCCTGGGCCTGAAGAGCGCTTCGGCGGTGACGCGCTACGCAGTCGATCATCGGCTGGTGAGCAGCCTGGAACTCGATCACATGCTGGAGGTCCGCGAATCATGAAACATGTGCTGGTGATCGATGATGAACCGTTCGTGCGTGACGCACTCAAACGCGTGCTCGAGAGCGAGGCGGTCAGCGTGCAGGCCGCCGGCGACGCCGAGGCGGCGCTGGCCCAACTGCGCGGGCAGATCGCCGATGTGGTCATCGTCGATGTCATCATGCCCGGCATGGACGGGGTGCAGCTCATCAAGCGCTTGCGCGCCGAGTACCCATCGGTGCGCATCGTTGCCATTTCGGGCGGTGGCAATTTTGAGCTGAGCGGCTATCGGCCCGAAGCCGTGTCAACTCGAGCTTATCTGGCCGCGGCGACCAATGCCGGTGCCGACGCAGTGCTGGCCAAACCCTTCGATACGGCTGAGTTGGAGGGCGTCGTTCGTCCGCTACTGGAGCGCGCGCCACCGCAGCGTGCACTGAGCTAGGGACCCGGCGCAGCATGAGCACGGCGCTCCCCAGGGACAGTCGGATCAGGGTGCTGCTGGTCGACGAACAGGACATCGTGCGTAATGGCCTGAGGGCCGCCTTGGGCACCGAGCCGTCCATCGAGGTGGTCGCCGTGGCGAGCACGATCGAGAACGCGCTGGCGCTGGCGATGCGATTAAAGCCCGGGCTCATCGTGACCGAGCTGCAGGCGAGCGGACAGTCGGCCGTCGATCTGCTGAAGGGCCTGCGCCAGGCCGGCAACAACGCCCGCGTGCTGGTGCTCACGAGCGAGGCCAGCGAAGTGCAGATGCGCCTGGCCATGTCGGCAGGCGCGAGCGCCTATCTGATGAAGGAGGACGGCTATTCCGAACTTCTGGAGGCGTTGCGTGTCGTACATGCGGGGCGCCGTTTTTTCAGTGACTCAGTCGAATCGACGATACTGGATCAATACGCCGAACGTGTCGCCGCGCGTTTCGCTGTGGTAGCCGCACCGATCACGCCGCGCGAACGCGAAGTGCTGGCGCGCATCGGTCAGGGCCAGACCAACAAGGGAATCGCCAAGGCGCTGCATCTTTCAGTGAAGACCGTGGAGAAACACCGCTCTAACCTCATGCGCAAACTCGGCCTGCATAACACCGCGGCCGTGACGGTGTACGCGATCCGCCAGGGTCTGGTGAATCAGGAAGAAATTGGCAG
>DASWFL010000186.1:0-9214 GCA_036394255.1 Steroidobacteraceae bacterium | reverse complement strand
CCGCCACGAGCACCTGGGCGTAGATCGCCGCATACCAGCGCGGGCGCACGGGCCGGGTTGTGCTCATCGGCGGCCTCCTGGGTCCGGTTCACCCTCGGGTCAACATTATGCGCATTTGCGCGGCGGCTGCTAGCATGCCCGCCATGATGAAAGAGCGCCTGGATTCCTGGCTGCGTCCGGCCCTGCTGCTGATCGCGGCGGCAGCCGGACCGCTCACGGCGGCCGCCGGGACGGCGCCGCCCGCACCCTCGCCTCCGGCCCCAGCGTCAGCTGCACCGCCGCCACCGCCTGCGGCGACGATGGCGGAGGTGCTGGCCGCAGCGCCCGCGTCCGCCTGGCGGCCGCTCGATGAGCGCCACACCCTGTACATGGAGCTGCCCGCGGGCCGCGTGATCATCGAGCTGGCGCCGGCCATGGCGCCTCGGACCGTGGCGAATATCGAGGCCCTGGTGCGGCTCAAGTATTTCGACGGCCTGGCGATGCTGCGCGTGCAGGATAATTTTGTGGCGCAGTGGGGCGACCCGGAAGAGAGGCACAAGATTCCGGCGGGCATGCAGAAACTGCCGCCGGAATTCACCGTGCCCCTGGGCGCGAACGTGTTCACGAGCCTGCCCGATCGCGACGGCTACGCGCCGCAGGTGGGCTTTGTGGACAGTTTCCCGGCCGCGCGCGACCCGGCATCGGGACTCGCCTGGCTCGCGCATTGCTACGCTGCGATCGGGGTCGGCCGCGACACCGATCCGGCCAGCGGCACCGGGAGCGAGCTGTATGCGGTGATCGGGCATGCGCCGCGCCAGCTCGATCGCAACGTCACCGTCGTCGGCCGTGTGCGCCAGGGCATCGAATTGCTCGCCAGCCTGCCGCGTGGCAGCGCCGAAATGGGTTTCTACGACAAGGCGGGGCAACGCACGCCGATCGCCAGCGTACGCCTGGCCAGCGAGGTACCCGCGAGCGAGCGCACCCGTCTGGAAGTGCTGCGCACCGACAGCGCCAGCTTCACGGCGCTCGTGGAAGCGCGGCGCAATCGGCGGGACACGTGGTACCAGACTACCGCGGGCTACATCGACCTGTGCAACGTGCCGCTACCGGTGCGCACGCCGCACGACTGAGCGCAATTCCGGGTAACCAGCTCCTTGGGCCGCATCTTCGAAGTCCGCAAGCACGCGATGTTCGCGCGCTGGAACCGCATGGCGAAGCAGTTCGCGCGCATCGCCAAGGACATCGCCATGACGGTGAAGTCCGGCGGGGCAGACCCGGCCTCGAACCCGACGCTGCGGCGGATCATCCAGAACGCGCGTGCCGTCAACATGCCCAAGGACAAGGTCGAGGCGGCCATCAAGCGCGCCTCGGGCCGCGACGCCACGAACTATCACCAGGCGATTTACGAAGCCTACGCGCCCCATGGCGTCGCCCTGCTGGTGGAGACCGCGACGGATAATCCCACGCGCACCGTCGCGCATGTGCGCAACATCATCACCAAGCACGGCGGGAATCTGAGCACCAGCGGCAGCGTGGCCTTCCAGTTCCGCCGGATGGGCGTGTTCCGGCTCGACCCGGCGGGCATCGACCAGGACGATCTCGAACTCGACATGATCGATCATGGCCTGCAGGAAATGGGCGAGAGCAGCGGAGAGAAAGGCGAGCCGCAGCTGGTGCTGCGCTGCGAGTTCGCGGATTTCGGCCGGCTGCAGGAGGCGCTGGAGCGGCGGCACATCGCGCCCCTGTCCGCCGAGCACGAATACATCTGCAGCTCGCCCACGGAGCTGCCCGAACCGCAGGCGGCCGAAGTGCTCGAGCTCATCGACCAGCTGGAACAGGATGAAGACGTGCAGCGTGTGTTCCACACGCTCGCCTGAGCCAGAGCTAGCGATCGATCCGTGTCGAGAGCACGATCGAGGATTCCGTGCGATCCACCCCTTCGATGGCGCCGATGCGATCGAGGAGCTGGTCCATTTCACCCACGGTATCCGTGACCACAATGGCGATGAATTCGTGCTGGCCACTCACCGAGTAGAGTTTGCGCACCTCCGGGAACGCCCGCAACGCCGACTCGACGCGCGAGAGGGCTTTCTGCACGGCGGCGATCATCACCTGGGCCTGGATCTGGCCGCGCTCCTGGTCGGCCCCCATGCGCACGGTGAAGCCGGTGATGATCCGGCGCGCCAGCAGCCGCTCGATGCGGCTGTGCACGGTGGTTCGCGAGATGCCCAGGCGCCGACCCATGAGCGCGGTCGACATGCGGGCATTCTCCCGGAGCAGGGCCAGGATCCTGTGATCGACGGGGTCTATGAGCATAACGGCAATATTGTACGTCATACTGACGAACTATGGCGGTCATAATGGCACTTCTGGGGCTGCTTTTTGTCGGCGGCTGCCCGAACATGGCGGGTCAGGTTTCAGGAGAAGGACATGCATCGCATCGCCATCGTCGGCGCCGGGAAGATCGGGCACATGGTTGCCGATCTGCTGAGCTCTAGCGGCGACTACCAGATCGCCGTCATCGATAAATCGGTCGACCAGCTCGAGCGGCTGCGGGTGGCCACGCCCGTGGAGTGCATCGCGATCGACGTCAACGACCCGGACGCCGTGGCGGCCGCGCTGCGCGGCCGTTTCGCGGTGTTGAGCGCGGCACCCTTCCAGGTGACCGGCAGGATCGCAGAAGCCGCGGCCATGGCCGGCGTGCATTACCTCGATCTCACCGAGGACGTCGCCAACACCAGGCGGGTGCGCGCGCTGGCGGCGACGGCCCGCTCGGCCTTCATTCCACAGTGCGGGCTGGCGCCGGGTTTCATCACCATCGTCGGCTACGACCTGGCGAAGCGTTTCGAACAGTTGCAGGACGTGCGGCTGCGCGTCGGGGCCCTGCCGCAATACCCCTCGAACGCCCTGAACTACAATCTCACCTGGAGCACGGACGGCGTCATCAACGAATACTGCGAGCCCTGCGAGGAGATCGCCAACGGTGAACTCGTCAATGCGCCGCCGCTCGAGGAACGCGAGGAGTTTTCGCTCGACGGCGTCACCTACGAGGCCTTCAATACCTCGGGCGGGGTGGGCACGCTGTGCGAGACCCTGCTGGGCCGGGTGCAGAATCTCAATTACCGCACCATCCGCTATCCGGGCCATGCTGCCATCATGAAAGCCCTGCTGCAGGATCTGCGGCTGCGCGAGAGGCGCGACGTGCTGCGTGACATCCTCGAAAACGCCCTGCCCACCACGCTGCAGGACGTCGTCATCGTGTTCGTCACGGTCACCGGCAGGAAGAAGGGCCGGCTGGTACAGGAAACCTACGCCAACAAGATCTACGGCCAGAAATTCAACGGCGTGGAACGCAGCGCCATCCAGCTCACCACCGCCGCCGGCATCTGCGGCGTACTGGACCTGCTGGCCAAGGGCCACCTGCCGCAACAGGGTTTCATCCGGCAGGAAGACGTGCCGCTCGAGAAATTCCTCGCCAACCGCTTTGGCAGGGTCTATGCCATGCGGGAACGTCATGCCATGGAGGTACCCGCAGCGTGAACTACCAGGGGATCATGCAGGAGGCCGGCATTCCGGCCCTGGCGCGCGTGGATGGCGGCATCGACACGCGCACGCCCATCGACGGCACCCTGCTGGGCCAGCTGCCGGCGAACAATCCGGCGGCGGTCGAAGCCAGGATCCAGGCGTCGCTCAGCGCCTTTCAGAGCTGGCGCAGCGTCCCGGCGCCCCTGCGCGGCGAGCTGTTGCGCCGCTTCGCAGAGCGGGTGCGCCAGGACAAGCAGGCGCTCGGGCGCCTGATCTCGCTCGAAGCGGGCAAAATCCTCAGTGAGGGCCTCGGCGAAGTCCAGGAAGTCATCGACATCTGCGACTTCGCGGTCGGTCTGTCGCGCCAGCTCTACGGGCTGACGATCGCCTCCGAGCGCCCCGGCCACCACCTGCTCGAGCGCTGGCATCCGCTGGGCCCGGTGGGCGTGATCACCGCCTTCAATTTCCCGATGGCGGTGTGGACCTGGAACGCCGCGCTCGCGCTGGTGTGCGGGGACACCGTGCTGTGGAAGCCTTCGGAAAAAACCATGCTGTGCGCGCTGGCACTGCACCGGAAGCTCGAGGAAGTGATCGCCGGTTTCCCGGCCGCCCCCCCTGCCATATCGCAACTGCTGATCGGCCGCCGCCCGGTGGGCGAACAGCTGGCCGACCACCCTGCCGTGGCATTGATCAGCGCGACGGGCAGCACGAACATGGGCCGCGCGCTCGGACCACGGGTGGCCGCGCGCTTCGGCCGCACGCTCCTGGAGCTCGGCGGCAACAATGCGGCGATTGTCGGACCGACCGCCGACGTGCACTTGAGCCTGCGGGCCATCGTGTTCGCCGCGGTCGGCACGGCCGGCCAGCGCTGCACCTCGCTGCGCCGCCTGTTCGTGCACCGGAGCCTGATCGGCTCCTTCAGCCCGATGCTGCGCAAGGCCTACGCCAGCCTGCCCGTAGGCTCGCCGCTCGAGCCGGGAACCCTGGTCGGCCCGCTGATCGACGCGCACGCCTTCGAGCACATGCAGGCGGCCCTCGCCGCCTCGCGGCAGGCCGGCGCCACCGTCGTGGGCGGCGAACGCGTGCGGCCGGCGGGCCTGGACGGCGGATACTATGTGCGCCCGGCGTTGGTCGAGGCGGACAAACCCTTCGCCACGATGAGCGAGGAGACCTTTGCGCCGATCCTGTACGTCGTGCCCTACGAATCCTTCGATGCCGCCGTTGCCATGCAGAACGACGTGCGGCAGGGCCTGTCCTCGGCGATCTTTACCAACGATATGCGCGAGGCTGAAACTTTCCTGTCCGCGACCGGGAGCGACTGCGGCATCGCCAACGTCAACACCGGCCCGAGCGGCGCCGAGATCGGGGGTGCCTTCGGCGGGGAGAAGGAGACCGGCGGGGGCCGCGAGTCAGGGAGCGATTCGTGGAAGGCCTACATGCGCCGCCAGACGCAGACGGTCAACTATTCCACGCAGATGCCGCTCGCGCAGGGCGTGCAGTTTCCCGTTGACTGAATGCCGCCCGGCGCCGAGGATCCACGCATGAATCCGCTCGACCTGTACGACCTGCGCGGCGCCCTCAGCGAGGACGAGCAGCTGGTGCAGGACAGTGTCGCCCGGCTGGTGGACACGCAGGTCCTGCCGATCATCCAGGACTGCTTCGAGCACCACCGCTTCCCCGGCGAGCTGGTCCCGGAACTCGCAGCGCTGGGATTGCTCGGCGCCAACCTCGAAGGCTATGGCTGCGCGGGCCTGAATGCCATCGCCAGCGGCCTGGTCTGCCAGGAGCTCGAACGCGGCGATTCGGCCCTGCGCAGCTTCGTCTCGGTGCAATCCTCGCTGGCGATGTACCCGATCCGGACCTATGGCAGCGTGGCCCAGATGCAGGAATACCTGCCGCGCATGGCGCGCGGCGAGCTGATCGGCTGCTTTGGGCTGACGGAGCCGCACGGCGGCTCGGATCCGGCCAACATGAAGACCCGCGCGCGACGCAGCCGGGGGGACTGGCTGATCAGCGGCTCAAAGCTGTGGATCACCAATGCCACCATCGCCGATCTGTGCATCTGCTGGGCCGACACCGACGACGGCATACGCGGCTTCATCGTCGAGAAGGGCGCGCCGGGGTTCACGGCCACGGAGATCGAACACAAGTTTTCGCTGCGCGCCTCCAGTACCGGGGCATTGTATTTCGATGAAGTGCGCGTGCCCGAGGCCCAGCGACTGCCGGAGGCCGCGGGCCTCAAGGGCCCGCTGTCCTGCCTCACGCAGGCGCGCTACGGGATCGCCTGGGGCGTGATCGGCGCGGCGCAGGCCTGCCTCGCACAGCTCATCGAGTACACGGGAACGCGCGAACTGTTCGGCCGATCGCTCGCGCGGAACCAGGCCATCCAGGTGCGGCTGGCCGAAATGGCGCGTGGCATCACCACCGCGCAGATGCTGGTGCTGCAGCTGGGCCGGCTGAAGGATCGGGGCGCCCTGCAGCCCGTGCAGGTGTCGCTGGCCAAGTGGCACAACTGCCGCATGGCGCTCGAGGTGGCACGCGATTGCCGCGACATGCTCGGCGCCGCCGGCATCAGCGCCGAGTTTGCCCCGATCCGCCACATGCTGAATCTCGAGAGCGTGATCACCTACGAAGGCACGGAGACCGTGCATCAGCTGGCGATCGGACGCGAGCTGACGGGCCATAGCGCCTACTGAGCCCGGCCTCCCGTGAGAATTCGCGTCCTCTCGGACCTGCACCTCGAATTCCAGGACTGGACGCCACCGCCCGTAGCGGCGGAGCTCGTCGTGCTCGCCGGCGACATCCACGTGGGTGTCGAGGGACTGCCCTGGGCGCGCCGGCATTTTGCCAATGCGCAGCTCATCTACGTGCCGGGCAATCACGAATTCTACGGCGGCGAGATGGAGACGACGCTGGAGCGGCTGCGCCGCGTGGCCGCGGCGCACGACATTACGCTGCTCGATGGCGACACCATGGCATTGGATGGCGTGCGCTTTCTCGGCGCCACCCTGTGGACCGATTTCGCGCTGCATGGCGCGGATCCGGAGGCCATTGCCCAGGCGCAGGCCGACGGGCGCCGCGGCATGGCCGATTACCGCAGGATCTCCTTGCGCGACTCGGGCCGGCTCCAACCCGACGACACGCGCCGCATTCATCTGCGCCAGTCGGCATGGCTGGCACAGCAGCTTGCCGAGCCTTTCGACGGCCCCACGGTGGTGATCACCCATCACCTGCCGCACGCTCTCAGCGTACACCCGCGCTACGAGGGCGACCGGCTCAATCCCAGTTTCGCCTCCGATCTTTCCGCCCTGGTGCGTGCCCCGGTGCAGCTGTGGATTCACGGGCACACGCACTCGTCGGTCGACTACCGCATCGACGGCACCCGCGTGGTATGCAATCCTCGTGGTTACCTGCCGCAGGATCCGAACCCTGAGTTTGACCCGAAGCTGGTGGTCGCCGTGACGCAATGCTGAGTCTGCTGGAGAGGCGCTCCATCGACTACGTGCCGCTCGCCGAACGGCACGGCAAGGTCTGGCATCTGTGGCCCATCTGGTTCAGCGGCGACGCGCACCTGGCCACCATCGCAGTGGGCGTGCTGGGCATCGGCCTGGGCGGCAATCTGCTGTGGACATCCGTCGCGGTCATCACGGGTTGCGCGCTCGGCACTTTCTTCATGGCCTTTCATTCGACCCAGGGGCCGCAGCTCGGATTGCCGCAACTCATCCAGTCCCGTCCCCAGTTCGGCTACATGGGTGCCTTGCTGGTCTGGGTCGTCGCGCTGATCGCCTACATCGGCTACAACGCCTTCAATGAAGTCCTGGTGGCCCAGACGGTGCGACAGCTCGCCGCCGCCCGCCACGGCATCGACGCGCCGGTGATCATCGTCTTCACGCTGCTGGCGGCCGCCATCGCCGCCGTGGGCTACGACTGGATCCATCGCACGCAGCGCTGGATCGCCTATGCCATGCTGGCCGTGCTGCTGTTGTTCTCGGTCGCGGCGGCAGCGCTGATGCGGCTGCCGGCGCGTGCATGGGCCCTGCAGGACTTTCGCGCCATCCCCTTCCTGGTGCAGTTCTTCGCCGCAGCCGCCTATCAGCTCAGCTGGTCGATCTACGTCTCGGATTACTCGCGCTACCTGCCCCGCGAAGTGTCCGTGCGCGAGTCATTCTGGTGGACCTATCTCGGTGCCTTCGTGGGCGGGGTGTGGATGATGCTGCTGGGCACGGTGGCGGCGGCCCTGAACCCGCACGCCGAGGTGGCCGCCGCCGTGGAGCAGGCCGCGGACTCGGTCATGCCCGGGCTGGGCCGGCCGCTGCTGGTCACGGCACTCCTCGGCCTGGTGACGATCTCGAGCCTGAATTTCTACGGCGCCTCCCTCACGCTGCTCTCGGTTGCCGATTCGCTCCATCCTGCGCCCGCCACCACCACCAAGCGGCTCATCGGCCTCGCCCTGGCGACGGCCGCCTCGATCGGCATTGCACTGCTGGCATCGGCGGACTTCGTCAACCGTTTCGGCGACCTGCTGGCGGTGCTGCTGTATCTGTTCACGCCGTGGACGGCGATCAACCTGATCGACTTCTACGTCGTGCGCAAGGGCCACTACTCGATCCGCGAGATCTTCAATCCGCGCGGCATGTACGGCCGGTGGAACTGGCGCGGCCTGCTCTCCTATGGCGTGGGCTTCGTCGTCATGATTCCCTTTTTCGCATCCGGCCTCTACAAGGGTGTCGTGGCACGCGCGCTCGGGGGAGCGGATCTGGCCATGCTGGTGGGCCTGCCGGTCTCCGCCCTGCTCTACTGGGTGCTGTGCAGAGGACTGGATCTGGAGCAGGAACTGCGGCAGGTGCGCATCGCCGATGCGGGCCTGGATCCGGACGTGGCAACGGGCCCGGCCTCATGAAGTACAAGGACTACTACCAGACGCTCGGTGTCGCGCGCGATGCCGGCGCCGAGGACATCAAGAAGGCCTACCGCAAGCTCGCGCACCAGTACCACCCGGACGTGTCGAAGGATCCGGCCGGCGAGGAGAAATTCAAGGAAATCGCCGAGGCCTACGAGACGCTGAAGTCCCCCGAAAAACGCAGCGCCTACGATCAGCTCGGCGCGCATCGCCCGGGCGAGGACTTCCGGCCTCCTCCGGACTGGGAGCAGCAGCATGGCGGCGCCCAGTACTCGTTCGAGGATGTGGATCTGGCGGACCTGTTTGCCGGACTGGCCGCGCAGCGGCATGGCGCCGGGGACAGCGCCAGGACATTGCGCCTGCCGGGGCAGGATTTCGAAGCCGCGGTGCGCATCACAGTCGAGCAGGCCTATCAGGGCACCGAGGTCGAGCTGCAGCTGGGCATGCCGGAACGGGATGCGCAGGGACGCCTGCACCGCGTGGCACGCGCGCTCAAGGTGCGCATCCCGAAGGGCGCCACCGATGGCCAGCGGCTGCGCCTCAAGGGCAAGGGCGGGAAAGGCCTGAACGGCGGACGGGACGGTGATCTGTGGCTCACGATTGCGCTGTACCCGCATCCGCTGTTCCGGGTCTCCGGGCACGATCTGTACCTCGAGCTGCCGCTGGCCCCGTGGGAGGCCGTGCTCGGCACGAGCGTGGAAGTGCCAACGCCGGCCGGCGCGGTGCAGCTGAAAGTGCCGCCGAACACCCTGGCCGGAAGCCGCCTGCGCCTGGCGAAGCGTGGACTGCCGCGGCCCGACGGCGCGGCGG
>DASWFL010000185.1:0-5063 GCA_036394255.1 Steroidobacteraceae bacterium | reverse complement strand
GAGACTCGCCATGTACAGCACCGCCTCGGCCACGTGGCGCACATCGATGACCGGCTCCGCTCTGACGCTGCCATCCGCCTGCAGCGCGCCGCCCGGCATGTGGGCCGTCATGGCTGTCGCCGCATTGCCGATATCGATCTGGCCGCAGGCAATATGGTGCGCGCGCCCGTCCAGCGCCAGGGACTTCGTCAGCCCGCTGATGGCGTGCTTGGCCACGGTATAGGGCGCAGTCAGGGGGCGCGGAACCTGCGCGGACAGCGAGCCCGTATTGATGATCCGGCCGCCGGACGGTCGCTGCTGTTTCATGACCCTCACCGCGGCGCGGGCGCAGAGAAAGGCGCCGGTGACATGCACGTCGATGACTTCATGCCACTGGACCAGGCTCACCTCCTCCAGGGCCGTGGGCGGCGCGCCGATGCCGGCGTTGTTGAAGAGCAGATCCAGCCGCCCGAATTTTTCCACCGTCAGCTGAAACAGCGCGGTGACGGCTGCTTCGTTGGTCACGTCGGTCGGCACGCTGAGCGCAGCGGCCGTGGGTGCAGCCAGGGACCTGGTCTGATCCAAAGCCCCCCGGCGGCGTCCGGCCAGCGCGACCGACCAGCTCTCGGCGAGCAGCGCGAGGGCCACCGCGCGGCCGATGCCGCTGCCCGCGCCGGTCACGATGGCGACGCGATTCACTCAGGCGCCCGGAATAGAAACGGCGGAGCGCTTCCGCGCCGCCCCGCCGTGTCATCCACACCAAAGCCCTCAGAACTTGACCGCAAAGTCCGCCAGGTACGAGCGCCCGAACACGTCATAGCCGCTGTCATTGGCAAGATTCTGCGGATTGTTGTCGGTCGTGAAGCGGCCACGCTCGTTGGTCATGTTGTGCCCCTGCAGGCGCACGCTATATCTCCGGGCCCAATCGTAGGAGAAGCTGACGTCCAGTATGCTCTCTGCCGCGAGATTCTTGAGCGTGGTACCTACCCAGGTGGGCGCGACGGTAAAGTCGCTGTGATGCTTCCAGGCCACGCGCGACTCGAATCCGCCTTTGTCGTAGGACAGGTCCAGCTCGGAAGTGCCCTTCGCCAGCCCGATCATCGGATAGGGGTTCGACACCGGTGCGACTTCATGAATATTCGAGTCCACGTAGGAGTAGTTGGCGTAGACACCGAAGTCCTTCAGGGGCCCAGGCAGGAAATAGAAGCGCGTCTGGAAAGTGAATTCCAGGCCGTGGAGGTCGCCGCCCGGCCGGTTGTTTTCCGAGGTAATGTGCGCCAGCACAGCCACACCATTGATCGTGATCGTCTGGTTCGATTGGCTCGCGCCGATCATGTTCTGCAGGTGCTTGTAGTACGCCGCCACCGCCAGCAGCGACTCGTCGTGGAAATACCATTCGTAGGACAGGTCTGCCTGGGTCGCTTTGTAAGGCTTCAGCAACGGGTTGCCGCCACCGCCTGTCCGCGGAGTTCCAGTCGCGCTGATCGAAAAGCCCGTCACCAGGGCATCGAGCGGCGGACGCGCGATGGCCTCGCCCACCCCAAAGCGCAGCAGCTTCTGGTCCGAGAGATGCAGGACCATATTCAGGCTGGGGAGAAAGTCGGTGTAATTATTGTCGATCGAAACCGGCGTCCAAGTCATGCCCCCGTCCTGCGAGACAAAGCCGTCACTCGTGGTGCTCATGTGTGCCACGCGGACACCGAATCCGCCGGTCAACGGCTTGCCACCCATTTCACTCTTGAAGTCCAGCTTCGCGTAGGCCTCGTAAGTCCGCTCCTTCACGTTGGTGTGCACGCCAGGCTGATCCGTCAGCCCGGCAGGCATGGAATCGTTCGGATACACCAGCGCCCGTAGCGTGTCGAAATTAGCGTACACCATCGGCGGCGCCGTGAATCCCGGTACCGTGAAGGACTCGAGCCCAGCGTTCGCCAGGCTGACGACAGTGGGTCCGGTGCAGGGAGAGCCGCTGCCCGGACAAAGGTCATACCGGAATCTCGTGTGGGACTTCTTGCGGTCGGAAAGCCGTGCGCCAAATTTCAGGTCAGTCAGGGCACCGCCCTCGAAGGAGCGCGTGAAGTCCGCCGTCACGGCACCGAGCTTATCCTTGGTTTCTTCCGGCCCGTCGCTCGTGCCGTTGCGGCTATTGGGCCCACCGACGGTCTGCAAGGCCGGGTCCGCCGGATTGACGCCCAGGATGGCCGCGTAGGGTACCTGGCCATCGCGCACGTCAAACACCAGGGTCGCTGGATTGGGATAGAGCGTGTCGAGATAGACCGCCTCCCAACGGTTCTTGCGCCAGGCCTCGGAGTAGGACAGGTCGATCGAATTGCTCCAGGCGTCGTTCTGCCAGGCGGCGTTGAGCCCGGCAACCGAAAGCGTGTGGCGCTCCTTGTAGCGTGCAATCTCACTCTGGTAATTCGGGAAATCATTGACCATCGTAGCCGCAACCACGGTGTGGTTGAGGATGGTGAAGGAGCTGCCCGGGCTGGTGTATTGGCCCAGGTTGCCGTTGGCCCAGTTGCCGGTGATGTTGTTGCCGTACCAGGCCTGGAACTGGTTTTCCGTGATCTCATACTGCGACCAGAGCGCGTCGGCCTTGATGGTGACGCCGCTGTCCGTGCGCCACTCGGCCGTGCCGGCCAGGGCATCGCGGTCCTGCGTAATCTCCTTGACCTCCGTGTTCAGACCCCAAGTGGTGGCGTCGGGCACACCGTCACCATTGAGATCACCGGTATTTCCGCTGGGATTGCTCGGGGTGGCGCCGGAATTGTCCGGCGTGTTCCAGCCCCAAGTGCGAAAATCCGGGAAGCCGTTCTTTTCCTTCTGCACGCTCGCCGCCAGCGAAACGGCAAAATTGTCACTGATGTGATTGACGTATCCGGCACTGGCGCGATAGCCGAGCGGATCGTAATGGGGCAGATCCTTGCCAATCTGGTTGTAGGTGGGACCTGCGCGCAGGGTCAGCATGGGTCCCTTGTAGTCGAGCGGCGCCATGGTGCGAATGTCGATCGTGGCCGCAATGCCGCCGGGAATCAGCGTGGCGTCCTGCGTCTTGTAGACCTGTGCGCCGGAGAGGATCTCGGAAGGATAGATTTCCCAGCGCAGATCCTGCGAGGGCTCCGAAGAAGCCACTTCGCGGCCGTTGACGAGGCCCAGCACGAGGCGGGGTCCCAGGCCGCGCACGGCGGCCTGACTGGCGTTGCCCCGATCACGCGTCGTGTTGATACCCGGCAGGCGATTGAGTTCTTCTGCGATGGTCACATCAGGCAGCTGGCCGATTTCCGCCGTGGAAATGTTGTCGCTGACCAGGTCCGTGTTCTTTTTCAGATTGACCGAATCACGCAGCGCCTGGCGTACCGCCGTAATCACAACCTCTTCGAGCGAGGC
Source organism: Steroidobacteraceae bacterium (assembly GCA_036394255.1). GTDB lineage: Bacteria > Pseudomonadota > Gammaproteobacteria > Steroidobacterales > Steroidobacteraceae > FEN-1191. The sequence continues at coordinate 1,697 of DASWFL010000185.1, read as the reverse complement.
GCCCGCAGCGCTTTGGTCAGCGGCAAATGCCGGCGCGGACATGGAGCCGGCCAGCAGCAGGGCACCCGGCGCGCACAGATATTTCCGATGTTTGGCTTTCACTGAGTATCCACTCCCCTTAATTATTAGTGGGCTCGAGATTCTGTCGGCTCGATCAGGCGACGAATGGCTTATTATAGGATAAATAGGATTTACTCTGTCAACAGCAGGGCGGGACGAGTGTGTCGCGTTTGAGCAACAAGCCCGGGCCGCGGCGTATCGTCGCTGTCGGCGGCGGTATTGCCGGCTGGATGAGCGCCGCCGTGCTGGTGCGCGCGCTCGCGCGCGAGTACGGCGAAGTGCGGCTGATCGAGGGGAGCGCCCCTGCCGGTGTGGCCCGGGCGGTCGGCACACTGCCGTCGTTTCGCAAACTGTGCGGCCTGCTGGAGATCGATGCGCGGGAACTGATGCAGGCCACGAACGCGACCTTCACGCTCGGCGCGCAATTCCGGGATTGGGGGCTGACCGGCGAGGAGTACTTCCACGGCTTCGGACCCTGTGGAGCCCGGCTCGATGGCGTGTCCTTTCATCAGTGCTGGCTGCGCCTGCAACGCCTGGGGCAGGTGCCGGCCTTCGAGGAATATTCCCCCGTGGCGGCCCTCGCGCGCGCGGGCCGCTTCGCACTGCCGGCATCTGAACGGCAATCGCCCTTCTACTGGTACTCCTATGGCTACCATCTGGATGCCCGGCTGCTGACGGACTATCTGCGCCGGTACGCGCTGCAGCGCGGCCTCAGGCTCGAGCGGGGAAGCGTCGTGGATGTCGAACAGGATGCCGGCAGCGGCTTGATCAAGTCGCTGCGCCTCGATGATGGCCGGGCCATCGAAGCGGATCTGGTGATCGACTGTACCGCCGAGCGAAGCGGCCCGCTGTGGCGCGCCCTCGGCGCGCAATTCGAGGACTGGCGCCGCTGGATGCCTTGCGATCGCGCGCTGTCGATACACGGCGCGGCGCCCGCCCAGATCCCGCCCTACTCCTGCTTCACTGCGGCCGAACAGGGCTGGCGGTGGCAGATTCCGCTGCAGGATGCGGTGGACTCCGGCTACGCCTACTGCCCGGATTTTTCGACTGAGGCGCAGCTCGATGCAGCGCTGCGTATCGCATTCCCCGGTGCCTCCCTGGCGCAGGCCACCGCACTGCGCTTCAACTGTGGAAGACCGGACAGATTCTGGAGCGGCAATCTCCTGCTCCTCGGCGCCTGCAATGCCGGGCCTCTGGAATCCACCGGCCTGCACCTGTTGCAATCAGGCATCACGCGCCTGCTGGCGCTTTTTCCGAATTTCAGCGCCGACTTCGATCGGGCCAGCGCCCAGGAGTACAACCGGCTGACCCTGGCCGAGCACGATGCCATTCGCGATTTCCTCGCGCTGCATTTCACCGCCACCGGCCGCGATGATTCACCCTTCTGGAAATATTGCCGGGCGGCCGAGATGCCGGCTTCGCTCCGGGAGCGGATCGAACTGTTTCGCCACAGCGGGCGTCTGGGGCTGGCAGAGGACGATTGCTTCGGCGAGGAGGGGTGGCTCGCCGTACTGCTCGGGCAGCATATCGTTCCCGACCGCCTCGATCCGCTGGCCGAGGGCGCCGACCCCGAGCACATTCGCGGCGCCTGCCAGATGCTGTCCGCCCGGATCCGCACGGGCCTGCAGGGCATGCCC
>DASWFL010000184.1:0-1699 GCA_036394255.1 Steroidobacteraceae bacterium | reverse complement strand
CATTCAGCGAATTTGACTTTGTCAGCCTGACAATTTTTTCGATCTTCTATGGGCTGGACTGGGTCGCTACCGGTCCCGCGACTTTCGCGCTCACCAACGAGGTCTTCGGCCGCCGCGACACGCCGGTGATCCTCTCCTGGATATTCGCCGGTCATCAGGTCGGTGGTGCTTTGGCCGCCTTCGGCGCCGGCGCCATACGAAGCACGAATGGCGACTACCTGTTGGCATTTATCACCAGCGGCCTCGCCTGCCTGGTGGCGTCACTGCTGGTTTTGCGGGTGAGCCACCATCCACTCGCCGTTGCATCTGCCGGGTAACCCGACCCGAGACAGCGAACGCTGTGTCGACCCGGCCCGAATATCGAAATCACCTTTCGAGCCCGTCGCGCGCGGCGCAAATTTACACCCTCACCCACCCCCGTTTTAAGCCGAACTTTGACCATGTTTTGAGTGAAGCTACTGAAAAGACCTGATATTCTCTGTTATCGAAGTCATGTAAGATGGCAATTTCTGGTTGACATGGTACAGCCGATTGTGATTGCTTCGGCGCATGTATGTGGCTGTCGTCCCGAACCGAGGCTCGCCGCCGGCCATCCTGCTGCGGGAGAGCTACCGCGAGGCCGGCAAAACCAAGAACCGAACCCTCGCCAACCTGTCGCGCTGGCCCGCCGAGCGCATTGAACAACTCCGTGCGGTGCTGCGCGGCGACAAGCTGTTGCCCGCTGCCGAGGCGGTGGAAATCGTCCGCGCGCTGCCGCACGGTCATGTGCTCGCCGCGCTCGGCACCGCACGCCGCATCGCGCTCGACACCATGCTGCCGCGCCGGGCACCGCAACGCCGACGCGATCTGGCGCTGGCTCTGATCGTCGCCCGCCTGCTCGAGCCGGCGGCCAAGCTGGCGACCGCGCGGATGCTGGACCCCGCCACCGCCAGCCATTCGCTGGGCGAGATGCTGGGGCTCGGCCGCGTCGCCGCCAAGGAGGTCTATGCTGCGCTCGACTGGCTGGGCCGCGAGCAACCGTTTATCGAAGCCCGGCTGGCCCGCCGCCACCTGAACAACGGCGCGCTGCTGCTCTACGATGTCACCTCGGCTTATCTCGAAGGGCGCTGCTGCGAACTGGCGCAATATGGCTACAGCCGCGACCACCGCGGCGACCGGCCGCAGATTGTCATCGGCCTGATGTGCACGGCCGAGGGCTGCCCGGTCGCGGTCGAAGTGTTCGAAGGCAATACCGCCGATCCGCTCACGCTGTCGGCGCAGATCGACAAGCTGAAACAGCGCTTTCACCTGCAGCGCGTGGTGATGGTGGGCGACCGCGGCGTGCTGACCAGCGCGCGGATCGAGCAGACGCTGCGCCCGGCGGGTCTCGATTGGATCACCGCGCTGCGGGCTCCGGCGATCAAGCAGCTGGCCGCCGCGGGCGGGCCGTTGCAGCCCTCGCTGTTTGATGACCGCGACATGGCCGAGATCACCAGCCCCGACTATCCGGGCGAACGCCTGGTGGTCTGCAAAAACCCGTTGCTGGCCGAAGAGCGGGCCCGCAAACGCGCCGAGCTGCTGGCCGCCACCGAGAACGAGCTCGCGCGCATCGCGGCCCGCGTGCAGCGGGCGCGCAACCCGCTGCGCGGCGCCGCGGCGATCGGCCAGGCCGTCGGTGCGGTGCTGGGACGGCGCCACATGGCCAAGCACTTCCAGATCA
>DASWFL010000183.1:0-6718 GCA_036394255.1 Steroidobacteraceae bacterium | reverse complement strand
CCGGAGGTGGTGATCCTCGCGGCCGCCCGTGTCGGCGGCATTCATGCCAACAACAGCTACCCCGCCGATTTCATCCGTGACAACCTCGTCGTGCAGAGCAACGTCATCGACGCCGCCTACCGCAACGGCACCCGCAAGCTGACGTTTCTGGGCTCCAGCTGCATTTACCCGAAGCTCGCACCGCAACCGCTGGACGAGGAGAGCCTGCTCACCGGAGCGCTGGAGCCGACCAACGAGTGGTACGCGATCGCGAAGATCGCCGGTATCAAGATGTGCCAGGCCTACCAGCGCCAGTACGGATTCGACGCGATTTCGCTGATGCCCACAAACCTCTACGGTCCGGGAGACAACTTTGGACTGGAGAATTCGCACGTGCTGCCCGCGCTGATCCGCAAGTTTCACGATGCCAGGCGCGCCGGCCAGGCATCCGTCGTGGTCTGGGGCAGTGGCACGCCGCGGCGCGAATTCCTCTATGTCGACGACCTGGCCGAAGCCGTGGTGTTCCTGACGCAGAATTACTCGGGCGCGGGTCTCATCAACGTCGGCGTCGGCGTGGACGTCACGATTCGCGAACTGGCCGAGCGGATCGGCAAGGTCGTCGGTTTTAAGGGCGAGCTCGTCTTCGACAGCACCAAGCCCGACGGGACACCGCGAAAATTGCTGAATGTAAATCGCCTGCTGCAGCTGGGCTGGCGCGCCAAGACCAGCCTCGATGAGGGACTGCGGCGCACCTACGAGTGGTTCTGCGCCAATGAGGCGCAGTCCAGGCGTTGAGACGCCGAGATGCCGCGACCTGCGGTGCATGAGCGGCGCATGAGTGGTGCATGAGCGGCGCATGAGTGGCGCATGAGTGGCGCCGCCCGCACCACGGCCACTACTCGAAGCCGCGCACGCGCTTGCTGCGCAGACTCTCCCGCGCCCGCTCGAGGCGCGTAAGCAGTTCGGGGCCCTGGCGCAGCGCGACCCCGACGGCCAGCACGTCCACGACCGCGAGCTGCGCCAGCCGCGTGGTCATCGGCGTGTAGATATCGGTATCCTCATCGACCAGCAGCTCCAGGGCCACGCTGCAGCGCGCGGCCAGGGGCGAGCCGAGCGCGGTGATGCCGACGACGTCGGCGCCCGCTTCGCGCGCCAGATCGACGCTCGAGAGCAGGTCGACCGTGCGCCCGCTGGCCGAGAAAGCCATGACCACATCGCCCGGCCGCAGCATGGTCGCCGCCATGCCGTGGACGTGCGCGTCGGAATAGGCCACCGACGGCAGCCCCAGGCGAAACAGCTTGTGCTGGGCGTCGGCGGCCACGATGCCCGAGCTGCCCAGGCCGTAGCACTCGACACGCCTCGCCGCGCACAGCAGTGCAATCGCCCGCTCGAGCCGCGCCGGATCGAGCTGGCTGCGAACCTGCAGCAGCGTACGTGCCGCCTTGCCGAACACCTTCGCCGCCATCTCGGCCACCGAGTCCTCGGGGCGGGCGTCGGCGTGTATGAACATCTGGCCGCTGGCAAGGCCCTGTGCCATGCGCAGCTTGAAATCGGCGAATCCGCTGCATCCCAGCGAGCGGCAGCAGCGGATCACGGTCGGCTCGCTCACCTGCGCCTGCTGCGCCACCGCCGCCAGCGACATCTTCAGCAGTTCGTGCGGCCGCTCGAGCACCAGGTCGGCGACGCGCCGCTCTGCCGTGGGCAGACTCTCCCGCGCCCCGCGCAGAAACTTGAGCCAGCCCAATTCAGGGCCGCCCGGCGCATGGCTGCGCTCCAGAGCGCTCATGGGACCGCATCCGCCGCTGCGTCGGCACACCAGAACACTTCGACGGGTACCCTGCGCTGGCGAAGGATGGCCCGGATCGGCAGTTCAGCGACCGCCCCGGCTGCGCGCGCGTGCTGGTAGACCTGCCATTTCTGCGCGCCTCGGATCTGGATATAGATGCGCCGGGAATCAAGCAGTGCGGCCAGATTCAGGCTCAGCCGTGCATGCGGCGCCACGGGTGAGCGCATTTCCAGACACCCGGGAGGCGCGCTGTCCTCGAGCCCGGCCGCCAGCCCGGCACTGCCCGGAAAGAGCGACGCCGTGTGGCCGTCATCGCCCATGCCCAGTACGACGGCATCGAAGGGCCGCGGCATCGCGCCGATCGCCTCCCAGGCCTGGGCGGCGCCGGACGCCGGCGTAGCCGCCGCATTCTTCAGGCCGAGAAAGCGGGCCTGGGCCGCCATTCCGCGCAGCAGCGTGGCGCGCAGCAGGCCTTCGTTGCTGGCCGGATCGTCGCTGTCCACCCAGCGTTCGTCGGCGAGGGTGATCCGGACCCGCGCCCAGTCGAGTCCATGGTGCGCCAGATGGGCAAACATCAGCGTCGGGCTGCGGCCACCGGAAACCACGAGGCTCGCCCCCGCTCGGCGCACCAGGGCGGCGCGCAGGTCGGCCGCAATGGCGGCGGCGAGCGTCGCGGCCTGCGCGGTCGGATCGCTGTCGCGCCACTCACGCAGCAGCGACTGCGGTTCCGGCTCAGGTTTCATCGCGCCAGGCATAGCCGTCGCGCCCGATCATCGCGGTGGAGGCGGCGGGCCCCCAGCTGCCGGCCGCGTAGGTCTTGGGCGCGTTGCCGGCGTTCGCCCAGCCGGCACGGATCGGATCGACCCAGCTCCAGGCGGTATCGAGCTCGTCGCGGCGCATGAACAGGGTGAGGTTGCCCTTGACGACATCCATCAGCAATCGTTCATAGGCCGACAGCGGCCGCTCCTTGAAGCTCTCGGCCAGATCGAGCGCCAGGTTCACGGGACGCAGCCGCATGGCATCGCCCGGCGCTTTGGCGAGCACCGTGAGCGTGATGCTCTCGTCGGGCTGCAGCTGGATTACGAGCTGGTTGGGCGAATCCTGCGAGCGATTCGGAAAGATCGACAGCGGCACGTCATCGAAGGTAATGGCTATCTCGGCGAGCTGCTGCTGCAGGCGCTTGCCGGTACGCAGGTAGAAGGGGACGCCGGCCCAGCGCCAGTTGTCGATCTCTGCCTTGATGGCCACAAAGGTTTCGGTACTGCTGCCGGCCGGCACGCCCGGTTCATCCGCGTAGCCTGGAACGGCCTTGCCTTCGATGGTGCCGGCGCGGTACTGGCCGCGGACGGTCTTCTGCTCCACGTTCTCGCTGTCGATCGGGCGCAGCGCGCGCAGCACCTTCAGCTTTTCATCGCGCACGGTGTCGGCGTCCGAACTGGCGGGCGGTTCCATGGCCAGGATGCACAGCAGCTGCAGCATGTGGTTCTGCACCATGTCGCGCAGCGCGCCGGTCTCATCGTAGAACTTCGCGCGCCCTTCGACACCCAGATGCTCGGCGACGGTGATCTGCACGTGACGGATGCGGCCGCGGCGCCACAACGGTTCGAACAGCGCATTGCCAAAGCGCAGCGCCAGCAGGTTCTGCACCGGTTCCTTGCCGAGGTAATGATCGATACGATAGATCTGGTTCTCGGCAAAGCTGCGCGCCACTTCCTCGTTGATGCGCGCGGCGGAGGCCCGATCGGTGCCGAGCGGCTTTTCCAGCACGACGCGCGCGTTCGGCGTGGCGACCGCCGCTGCCGCCATGTTGGCGGCCGTGGCGACATAGAGGCTGGGCGAGGTCGACAGAAACCAGACCCGCGCCTGCTCGTCCCGATCGGCGATCCGGCGCTTGAGGGTCCGGAAGTCCTCCACGCGGGTGGCATCGACCTGCTGGTAATCCAGGCAGGCGGCGAACTGCGTCCAGCGCGCCTCGGTGAAATCGGCCGGCTGGAGATGCTCGCGACAGTGTCCGGCGGCGCGCTGGATGTAATCGGTGCGGCTCAGGGCCGTACTCGCGCAGGCCAGAATGCGTGCCCGTTCGTCGAACTGCCCATCGGCGTAGCGCTGGTACAGGGCCGGGATCAGCTTGCGCATCGCCAGATCGCCGGTGCCCCCGAAGAGTACGAAATCAAATGGATTGAGCAACGGCACTGTCCTTCTCCGTCGGCACAGACCAATTTGTGTAGCTAAACTACTATATAACCTGTAGCGCACCCCTGTACAGGAGTTTTTCTTTGTCTATTTAGGCTGTTGGCCGAGTCCACACATTATGACAAACGAGGCTTGCCAAACGCTTTAGACGGAGTTTTACTACGCCTTGTGACCCCATCCAATGGCCTGCATCCGGTCCTGCGCAGCGTAACCGAGCGTGTGCGTTTGCGCAGCGTCGACTCGCGCCGTGAGTACCTGGAGCGCATGAATGAGGCCGGTCGGGACGGGAGCGCCCGCCAACGCCTCAGCTGCACCAACCTCGCCCACGGCTTTGCCGCCTCGAACCCTGCCGACAAGCAGGCCCTGCGTCAGTTGCGCTGGCCCAATATCGGCATCGTCACCTCCTACAACGACATGCTCTCGGCGCATCAGCCCTTCGAGCGCTTTCCCGGCGTGATTCGCGCCGCGGCGCGCGAGGTCGGTGCCACCGCGCAGGTCGCCGGAGGCGTGCCGGCGATGTGTGATGGCGTGACCCAGGGACAGACCGGCATGGAACTGTCCTTGTTCAGCCGCGAGGTGATCGCCCTGTCCACGGCGGTGGGCCTCTCGCATGGGATGTTCGACGCCACCCTGTGCCTCGGCGTGTGCGACAAGATCGTGCCGGGGCTGCTGATCGGGGCGCTGAGCTTCGGTTCGCTCCCGACGATCTTCGTGCCCGCCGGTCCCATGACCTCCGGGCTCCCGAACCAGGAAAAGGCGCGCATCCGCCAGGCGCACGCCGAGGGCCGCATCGATCGCGCCGCGCTGCTGGAATCTGAAGCGCAGAGCTATCACGACGCGGGCACCTGTACCTTCTACGGCACGGCCAACAGCAACCAGATGCTGATGGAGATCATGGGCCTGCACCTGCCCGGCAGCGCCTTTGTGCACCCGAACACCGCGCTGCGCGAGGCGCTGACGCGGGCCGCAACGCAGCGCGCGGCGCAGATCTGGGCGCACGGGAGCGATCACCGGCCGCTGGCGCAGATCATCGATGAGCGCGCGATCGTCAACGCGATCGTCGGACTGCTCGCCACCGGCGGCTCCACCAACCACACCATCCACCTGGTGGCCATGGCTCGCGCGGCGGGCATCACCATCGACTGGGACGACTTCAGCGCGCTGTCGGCCGCCGTACCGCTGATCGCGCGCATCTATCCGAACGGCGGCGCGGACGTCAATCACTTCCACGCCGCCGGCGGCACGGCCTTCGTGATTCGCGAACTGCTCGAGGCCGGATTGCTGCACGGGGATGTGCGCACCGTGAGCGGCGCGGACCTGCGCGCTTACACCCAGGAACCCTGGCTCGATGCGGGCCAGCTCACCTGGCGCGACGGCCCCGTGCACAGCGGCGATCGCGAAGTGCTGCGCCCGGCCGCCGACCCCTTCAGCAGCGACGGCGGCCTGAAGCTGCTGCAGGGGAATCTGGGCCGCTCGGTGATCAAGGTCTCGGCGGTCAAGCCTGAGCGCCGTTGCGTCGAGGCACCGGTACGGATCTTCGATTCCCAGGAAGCGGTGAGCGCTGCCTTCAAGGCCGGTGAACTGCATCGCGACGTCATCGTCGTCGTGCGTGGCCAGGGCCCACGGGCCAACGGCATGCCGGAGCTGCACAAGCTCACGCCCGCCCTGTCGGCCCTGCAGGCCAAAGGCCACAGGGTGGCACTGGTGACGGACGGCCGCATGTCCGGCGCCTCCGGCACCGTACCGGCGGCGATTCACGTATCGCCCGAAGTGCATTGCGGTGGGCCCCTGGGCAAGCTCCGCGAGGGCGATGTGGTGAGGCTCGACAGCAATGCCGGGCGCCTGGAGGCGCTGGTCAATGCCGAAGTCTGGGCTCAGCGCACCGTCGAATCACCGCAATCGCACAGTCAGTTCGGCATGGGCCGCGAACTGTTCGCGCTGTTCCGGGCTCATGCGGCCAGCGCTGAACAGGGCGGCGGCATCTGCGCCCCCGCGGCCTGAGACGATCCCCCCTTTCCCGCCGGAGTCCTGCATAGATGAAGATGAGAGACATCATGGCGCGTGCGCCGGTCATTCCGGTGCTGACGATCGAGCGCGAGGCCGACGCGGTACCCTTGGCGCGCGCCTTGTGCGCCGGTGGTCTGACGGTGCTCGAGGTCACGCTGCGCACCCCGGCGGCGCTGTCTGCCATCGCGGCGATGCGCAAGGCCGTGCCGGAGGCGATCGTGGGCGCCGGGACGCTGACTCAACCCGAGGACTTCGAGCGCGTCGCCGCCGCGGGCGCGCAATTCGCGGTCACTCCCGGCCTCACGGAGGAGCTGGCGGTGGCCGGCCGCCATGCGGGCTTTCCCTTGCTGCCGGGTGTAGCAACCGCCTCCGAACTGCTCGCCGCGCGCGCCGCGGGGTATACCGCACTGAAATTCTTCCCCGCCGAACCAGCGGGTGGCAGCGCGATGCTCAAGGCCTTCGCGCCGGTGTTCGCCGACGTGATCTTCTGTCCCACCGGCGGCATCACGCGCGAGAACGCGCCCCGGTATCTGGCTCTCGCGAATGTCGCCTGCGTCGGGGGATCCTGGGTCACGCCCGCGGCCGCGCTCAAGGCCGGCGACTGGGCACAGGTTGAAGCCCTGGCCCGCGACGCGGCAGCACTCGGGCGGTGAGCGCGGGCACGGAGAAAATCGGACCGGCGCTCGCGACTTTCCTGGTCGCCGGCAACATGATCGGCTCGGGGATTTTCCTGTTGCCGGCAACGCTGGCGGG
>DASWFL010000182.1:0-8926 GCA_036394255.1 Steroidobacteraceae bacterium | reverse complement strand
AGCAACGCTATGAGATTTCAGGCTGGCGAAAGAGCGATTCGGAAGTGGCAGCCTTTGTCTTCACCGCCGCGCCCAACGCCTATGCAACGCGCACGGGGCGGCCTCGCAACGTGGGGGTTATCGGCGTGGCGTTGTTTCGCGAGCGCGTTCCTGAACCCATCGCATCACTCGGCCTGCACGCGGACTCCGAGCAGCTCGCGAGGTCCGCTGCGCCTGCATCTTCCCTGGGTGCGTCGGGAGCGGAGCTCGGTGCGCTGGCCGGCGTTCCGCTGGAAAGGCGCGAAAAGCTCGGTACCGGTCATGGACAGCGCGAGCAGTCCCTGGTGGAGCAGACTGATTTTGAGCGGCTCTCGGATCGGCCCGACGAACTGATCCGTATCAGATACGACAGCGTGGCCAATCTCATCGCGATGGGCGTGATCCGCAAACCGCGGCTGGCATGGCCGGAGCCCAATTCCTTTCCGGATTCGCCGCTGGCGCGCTACGTGCCCGATCCGCCGGGGTACCCCTAGACGATTCTGCGACAATGCTGCGCATGGCGGAGTCGGTGGACTCGGACGAGGGCCTGATGCTCCGTTTCGCGGCCGGTGATGTGCGGGCGTTCGAGACCCTTTATCGGCGCCATGAAATGAAGGTGTGGCGTTATATCTATCGGAGCGTGAGTGATCAGGGGGCGGCGGACGACCTGATGCAGGATGTCTGGTTTGCGGTGTCGCAAGCAGCCCGGCGCTATCAGCCCAGCGCACGTTTCACCACCTGGGTGTTTACCCTGGCACACCACCGGATCGTCGACCGGCATCGGCGGGCGAGGGTACTGCAGAGCCTGGATGTCGCAACGGATGACCGTGGGCCGTGGGTGGAGCGGCTCGCCGCCGAGGCGAATGCCAATCCTCAGACCCAGACGGAGTCCGCGCAAACCGGTGTGGCCGTGCTTGCGGCGGTGAGCGCCCTGCCGCGTGAACAGCGAGACACCTTCCTGCTGCAGGCGGAGGGTGATCTGAGCGTGGAAGAAATTGCGACGGCGACCGGGGTCAGCTTCGAGACCGCAAAGAGTCGGCTCCGCTATGCGCGGAACCGGTTGAAGCAGGTACTGCAGGAGCAACTATGAGCACACCCCCGATGGACGAGGGACCGTCCGATGAGCTGGTCGAGGCTTACCGGCGTGCGAGCATCGATGATCCGAGCCAGCCCAGCAGGCATGTCCGGGAGGCGATCCTGGCGCAGGCGCAGCAGAGCGCGCGTGCGGCCAATGCGGCGCCGGCGGCCAATGATGCGCAGTGGGCGTGGAGGGCGGTGGCGGGGATTGCCGTCGTGGGACTGGTGGGCCTGCTGGTCGCGCAGAGTTTTCGCAGCGTCCCACAGCCCGTGGCACCGGGCACCGCTGCAATCGCGCCAGTCACTCAGGCGCCAGTGGGAACGGTGCCGGGTGGGGAGCTGCGATCGGCGGAGCCCTCGAGCACGGCGCTCGGCCTGAAGGTCGGTGTAAAGCGGGAGCCCGTCGCACAGGGGCTGGTTGCCGAGCCAGAGCAAAACAGGGCGATGGGGCCAGGCATCGCGGACGATTACCTGTCGGGAATAGCGGCGGTCGAGCCCCGGGCACCCGACCTCGTGGCTGCCTCCGTTCCCGCCGGGCGAATCAGCGGGTCGGAGACCGGCAGGTTGAGTGCAGTGGCGGAGTCGAGCAGTGCGCTTCGCGGTGTCGTGCCGCCCGAGCGCGCGCGCTCGACGGTGCGCCGTGTAGTCAGGGCGCGTTATGCCGATCTTTTCAAGCCGACGGGGAGCGACACGGTGAATCTGGTGACCGTGTACATGAACGATCACGGCGACATTGATCGCGCTCGCGTCCAGGAGATTTCCGGCAGCGCTGTCGATGCGGCCGCTCTTACGGTACCGGATCGGTTCGTGGCGCTTGGGCTGAAGCGCGATGAGATTGGGTCGATCGGCTTTGACCGCTTGGTTGAGCCGCATGGCGCAGGGCATCAGGCCGACGCGATCCTGCTGGTGCTCTACGCGTGGCCGCGTCGGCCCATTGAGCCGGTGCCGTAGCTAGCCGGCAAGAGCGCCGCTCAGAGTATCGCCGTCAGAGCATTGCGGTCGCCTTCGTCCAGCTCGAACTCGAAGATCGCCAGATCCTGGCGCATGTGCAGTTCCGAGCGGGTTCCGCTCAGCGGCACGATGTCACTCTGTGTCAGACACCGGAACAGGATCTGCGCGGGTGTGCGTCCATACTTTGATGACAGGGCGGCGACCGTGGCGTGAGCCAGCAACTGCGGGTTGGCCGTCAGTGTCCAGAAACTCTGGTAGCTCAGCTGCTGCGCCCGGCAGAAGGCGCGAATCTCGCCGTCGTACCGAGTCTCGGCATGGAAGCGGTTCTGAATGACGGCCGGCTTGACCCTGGCCGCACGCCACAGTGCTTCGAGCGTCTCGAGCCGGTAGCAGTTGCTGATGCCCAGTTGCCGGACCGCACCGGTGTCTACCAGCCGCTCGGATGCTCTCCATGCCTGCAGGGTCTCGTCCGCGTTCGCCAGGGGCGAATGCAGGATGAGGCCGTCCAGGTAGTCCGTCCGCAGATTCTGCAGCGAGACCGCCAGGGACTGCGCCACCTGCTGGGCGAGAGGAGCCTTTGGGTCGTAGGGCACCGTCGCCGGGTCCTGGCCGGACAGGGCCGTGAACTTGGTCTGCAGATACAGATCGGCCCGCGCCAGCCCGTGATTCAGGCAGGCCGCGACGCCCGCACCTACACCCGCTTCGTTGTAGTGCCTGGGCTGGCAGGCGGTATCGAGGCCGCGAAACCCCAGCCGGATCGCCGTTTCGACGAGCGATGCGGTAGCGGCCTTCTTCCACGCTGTTCCGTAGAGGATCCGGGGGCTGCGCACGATGGCGCCGGAGGCACGGGCCTAGGGGTACTTCTTCTGGACGACCCCACGGACCGGGTGGGTGTCGTAAACCAGCACGATGGAGGCGATGTGTCCGGTATTTTCGTCGAAGTTGAACACGTCGGCGCAGTCGAAGGATACGCGCGTGCCGTCCTTCAGCGACCAATCGTAGAGATAGTAGGCGACCGCCCGCAGGTGGCCCTCGGCGCTGACGAGCACGTCATGGACGGTGAGTTTCGCGCCACTCGAGGCGCCGGCGACCTTCGCAAAGAACTCGCGCACCGGCAATCGCCCCAGAAACGGGGACTGGACCCAGCCGGTGGGAATGAACAGCGCGGCGGCCTTCTCGGCGTCGCCCGCCTCGAGGGCGCTCAGGTATTTTCGTACAGCCTTCTGCATACGATCCTCCCGTCCTTGGAATCCCCTGGCCGACGCCTGTCTGCCCGCCCGCGGCGCAGCGGGCGTACTGGCCGGAGGTTTCGGGCCAGCCCGGCTACCCGGGCATCATAGTACCGGCCGGAGGCGCTCGCGACTTCAGCGCGACTGTGGTTGAATTTGCCCGGTTGCGGGTAATTCGAACGGGGGCCAGAACATGAGCAGACCCTGCGGCGTCCCTCCGATCGCCAATTTTTCGGCGCGACGAGCGGTCCATAGAGGAGCGAACTTGAAACGGCTCGTGGTGCAGTTGGCGACGCTGCTCGTCGCGGCGGCGGCGTGCACGGCGGTGCGAGCCGAATCCGACTGGGTGCTGGTGATCCACGGTGGCGCCGGCGTCATCGAGCGGAGCGATATGACGGCCGAACGGGAGCAGTCCGTTCGCGCGGCCCTGCAGCGCTCGCTCCAACGGGGTGCGGACGTCCTGGAGCACGGCGGGTCGGCACTGGATGCCGTCGAGCAGGCGGTCCGCGTACTGGAGGATGACCCGCAGTTCAATGCCGGTCGCGGTGCCGTCTTCACGGCGCAGGGCGTGAATGAACTGGATGCGGCGATCATGGACGGCCGTACCCGCCGTGCCGGGGCCGTGGCCGACGTGACCCGCACCAAGAACCCCGTATCGCTCGCGCGTGCCGTCATGGAGAAAAGCCCGCATGTCATGCTGGTCGGCGCGGGCGCGGATGAATTTTCTAAGGAGGCGGGCCTGGAGCAGGCCGGTCCGCGGTATTTCTACACGCCCCAGCGCTGGCGTGAGCTGCAGGAGTTTCGGCACCCGGGTCCCGCCCACGCGCGCCGGAAGGATGAGCCGCCGGACTGGGTCGATGGCCTGCACGGCACGGTCGGCGCCGTGGCGCTGGACCGGAGCGGCCACCTGGCGGCGGCCACATCGACCGGTGGTCTCACGGGCAAGCGCTGGGGACGGGTCGGCGATTCCCCGATCATCGGGGCGGGCACCTACGCCGATGATCGCGCCTGTGCCGTATCGGCAACCGGGAGCGGCGAATATTACATCCGCGAAGGCGTCGCCCATGAGATCTGCGCGAGAATGCGCTTCCTCAAGGAATCACCGCAGCAGGCGGCCGACGCAGTGCAGGCCGAGACGCGCTCGCTCGGCGGCGACGGCGGCGTCATCGCACTGGGGAAGGACGGGTCGAGCGCCTGGTCATTCAACACGCCCGGCATGTACCGGGGCCGGGTGAGCGCGACGTCCAAGCCACAAGTGGCCATCTACGCGCAGGAGTGAGCGTGGCGACCGACAAGGACAGCACCGTTCGCGCGAGCTTTACCAGCATAGAGACCAGTACGGCGCGTGACTGGGCGATCATACAGCGCGAATTTGTGATCTACGGCCAGACCCTGCCCGATCGCATACTCGAACACCTGCGGCTCCTGCGTGGCGAGACCGGAGGATTCGCCGTTGATCGCCTGACCCACGTCCTGCAGACGGCCACGCGTGCCTACCGCGACGGCCGGGACGAGGAGTACGTGGTCTGTGCCCTCCTGCACGACATCGGCGACACGCTGGGCACCTACAATCACGCCGAGGTGGCGGCGGCGGTGCTCAAACCCTTCGTCTCGGAAGCCAACCACTGGATGGTGGAGCAGCACGGCATTTTCCAGGGTTACTACTTTTTCCACCATATCGGCATGAACCGGGACATGCGGGAGACGTTCCGCGATCATCCGTATTTCGCCCAGGCCGCGGACTTCTGCGCCCGCTATGACGGACCGGCATTCGACCCGGACGGTGAAACCCTGCCGCTCGGTTTTTTCGAGCCGATGCTGCGCCGTGTGTACGCGCAGCCGAAGCAATCGCTCTACCTGGCTGCACTGGAGTAGCCGGTCCGCCAGCACCCAGGGCCCAGCTGATTTTCCCGGCCTGCGGCAGGCAGCAGGCCGCCAAGGACAGGGGCGGCGTGGCCGGACTGATGGGGTCAGGTGCGAAAATTCGCCCGCAGGGCGTCCACCCGCAATTTCTCGGTATCGCCGGTGGGCCGGCGCAGCGCCGCGTCCCTTAGCAGGCTGGGTGTCCTGCGCGGCATGGCGAGGACGGCGAGGCGTTGCTCGTTGATCTGATACTTGAGATACGGCAGCAGTGCCCGGGAGGAGGCTGCAGAGTCGCCGGAAGCGATGGTGCCCTCGCAGAACAGGCGGAAGTACTCCTGGTACAACTCTTCGTAGTGCCGCATGGGATCCTCGAAGACCCCGTCGCGCATGACCGCGCTACCCACATGGCTCGAGCAGATATAGCTGCACTCCGACAGCAGGTAAGACTCGTGTTCTTCGACCAGGGCCCGGCTGTAGCCACGCGACTGGTGGAAGAAATGGAGCAGCTTCTCGCGCGCCCGTCCGTAGACCCGTTGATCGCGCAGGTGCTCGAACAGGGCCTTGCGGTGTATCAGCGAAAAGCAGGTCGACTTCAGGGTCGTCGCCTGGCGCGGCAGGCGGCGCTGCAAGGCCACCGCTCGCATCAGCCCGGCATGCTCGCTCTCCCAGCGTGTCCAGACCGACGGACTCTCCATGACGCGGCTCGCGACGAGCCGCTCCTGCGGCGAGCCGGCGCGCACTGCCGCTTCAAGGCGCTGCTCCGATACCTGCATGAGCTGCGCGTGGGTAATGGCGCCGTGTAGCACGAATCTCCCTGGGTTTCGTCGCGGCTAACATGAGACGGCGCCACTCAATTGTCAAATGACGGCGGATTGCATCAATCCGGATCGCCATGTCAAACCTCGGAATTGTCCGGCATCACGCGATCTTCGCGCCGGGCATGTGTCTGCGGTGCGGTTTGACAGCCGGGGAAACGGGATGCTACAAGCGCGCGCAGGGGCTCAGCAGTACACCAGATTTACGGGGCACACATGGGCGGGCAAACCATCGCGCGTCGTGAAATCGTCCGGCTCCTGGGCATCGCTGCCGTGGCGGCCACCTATCCGGGCTTCAGCCGCTGGTCATTTGCCGGTACGACGGACCCAGCAGTTCCAGCCGGCGAGCTGGCGGTGGCGCGCAACTACCGGCCGCTGTTTTTTTCTCCCGCGCAGCTGGCACTGATCGAGCATCTGGCGGAGATGATCATCCCGGCCGACGACACGCCGGGCGCGCGCCAGGCGGGCGTGGGCGAGTTCATCGATTTCATGGTGGCGAATCGCGTGCCGATCAGCGGCAGCGGCCATCAGGACAGCCCGCGCGACTCGGCCGTGGCCTTCGGCTCTGAGCTGCAGCGACAGTGGCTGGAGGGCCTGGGCTGGATCGACGCTCACTGCACCTACGAGTTCGGGCACGATTTACTCAATTGCAGCGCGGACCAGCAAAACACCCTGCTCACGGCGCTCGCCTACAAGGCGAGGTTTACGCCGGCCACCGAGCCAGGTCGCGAATTCTTCCAGCTGCTGCGCGACTACACGGTTACCGGCTATTACACCTCGCGCGTCGGCATGGAGAGCCTGGGTGTGCCGGGGCTGCGTACGGCCTGGGATCAACCGCCGGGATGCCCGCATCGGGACGACCCGGAACACAAGCGGCTGCTGGGAAAATGAAAGTCTACGACGCCATCGTGGTCGGCACGGGCGCCGGGGGTGGCACGGCCATCAAGACGCTATGCGAGGGCGGCCTGCAGGTGTTGGCCCTGAATTCAGGGCCGCGCACCGAGCCGGCCAGGGACTATCGCATGCACCGCCAGGTCTATGACCTGAAATTCCGGGGCTATGGTGATCCGCAGGCACTGGCGGGCCGTGCTCACCAGGAACGCTACTCGGTGGAAGAGTCCGAATACAGCGAGGGCCCGCGGCTCTGGGAACACGACATCGCCTACTCAAACGGTGCCGGCACCAACTGGTACTGGAAACGCTGCAAGGGCACGGGCGGCAAGGCCAATTTCTGGGGCCGTTCTTCCTGCCGCTTCGGCGACATTGATTTCAAGGCGGCGAGCCTCGATGGAGTGGGTGAGAACTGGCCCGTGGACTACGCGGAAATCGCCCCCTGGTTCACGCGAGCCGAGCGTTACATGGGTGTCGCCAGCACCATCCAGAATCGCCCGAGCAATCCGGACGGCGAGTACCTGCCGCCGATGACCTGGCGCTGCTACGACTACATCCTGCAGAAAGCTGCCGAGAAGATCGGCGTTCCCTATTTGCCCGATCGCTGCGCACAGCTGACGGTGGCGCACAACGGGCATCCGGCCTGCCACTACTGCGGCAACTGCAGCCAGGGCTGCGATGCCGGCTCCTTCTTCTCGCCCACCTGGTTCACGATTCCGGACGCGGAGAAATCTCGGAACCTGACGCTGGTCACCGATGCCCTGGTGCGCAGCGTGCTGGTCGATGCGAGCGGCATGGCCCGCGGCGTGGCTTACGTCGATCGCGAGACGCGGCGCGAGGTGGAGGCTTACGCCAGGGTCGTGGTGCTGGCCGCCTCCTGCGTCGAGACCGCCCACATCATGCTGAATTCGAAGTCCGGCCGCTGGCCGACCGGTATCGCCAACTCGAGCGGCCAGTTGGGTCTGAATTTGTGCGACCAGCTGTACGGCTGCCCGGGTTACGGCTACCTGCCGCAGCTCGTGGGTCAGCCGCCGGCACCCGACAATATTGCCAACTCGACCGTGGCCTGGATGCCGCGTTGGCAGAATCTCGAGAATCCGCACGCCGAGAAGTTCATTCGCGGCTATTCAATCTACATGGGCGGCGGATGCGATGAATTTCCCTGGCACTACGGTCATATCGAGGGCTTTGGCGCTGCCTTCAAGCGTGAGATCAGGCGCTTTTATCCGGCGCCCATCGGAGCGCTCATCCAGGCGCCCGCGCTGGCCAGTCCCGACAACTACGTCGACATCGACCCTGACAAGCAGGACATCTTCGGCATCCCGCAGCTGCGCTTTCATTATCAGTGGGGCACGAACGAACTGCTGATGTGGGAGCACTCAAAACAGGTCATGGTCGATCTGTTCAGGGCGGCCGGCGGTGAGATGTGGGGCGCGGACAGCGGGCCGAACCGCCCCGGCACGAGCCTGCATGAATGCGGCGTGTGCCGCATGGGGAGTGATCCGAAGACCTCGGTGACCAACAAATGGGCGCAGGCGCACGACGTGCCGAATCTCTACATCTGCGATGCGAGCATCTTCCCCACGTCCACGGACAAGACCACGACCATGCCCATCATCGCCTTCGCGATGCGTACCTGCGATTACATACTGGGGAATTTCAAGCGCGGCGTGCACAAGCGCGCCTGACCCGCGGCGCTCAGAGTTCACGGCGCCGGCGGCCACCGGCACCCGCTTCCAGCTTCGTTCCACTACAATAATCGAGCCAGCCCCTCCGGCACGGAGTACGAAACGATGCGTTACATGACCTGGCGCGCTGCGGCCGGCAGGATCGCCATCCTTGCATTTTTCGCGCCATGCGTGCACGCGGACGCCACCGACGATTATCTGCGCGCGGAGATGGCGGCGCGCAGGATTCCCGGACTTGCCGTCGCCGTGGTGCGCGGCGATCGCATTGACAGGCTGGCGACTTTTGGATTCGCGGATGTCGAGAATCGCGTGCCCGTCACGGACTCATCCATATTCGCGATCGCATCACTGGACAAGGAGTTGACCGCGGCGGGCGTGCTGAAGGCGCAAGAGC
>DASWFL010000181.1:0-1967 GCA_036394255.1 Steroidobacteraceae bacterium | reverse complement strand
GGCGTCTCCGGCAGCGCCGCGAGGGCGGCAATCGCCAGATCGGCCTCGGCCTGCGCGAGCCGCGCAGTGTACTGAAGGCCCCCGGTCGATTCAATTGCAGCAAGGATGGCCCCGAGCTGCTCGCGGCCACCGTTCTCGATGGCGGCACGGATCAGGCTCACTGTGCGAGGGTCGGCCAGCCGCAGCGCGTGGATCAGCGGCAGTGTGGGCTTGCCCTCGGCCAGGTCATCACCGAGGTTCTTGCCCCGGGCTTCGGGGTCGGACTGGTAATCCAACACATCATCTATGAGCTGGTAGGCAGTGCCGAGGTGCTTTCCATAACGCGCCAGCGCCTTTTGCACGCCCGGCGCTGCACCGCAGACCACCGCGGCAACTTCGGCGCCCGCCTGGAACAGCTGGGCGGTCTTGCGATGAATCACTTCCAGATAGCGCTGCTCGGTGGTGTCGGGGTCACGGGCGTTCATGAGCTGCAGCACTTCACCTTCGGCGATCACGTTGGTGGCCTCGGCCATGATCTCGATCACGCGCTGTGAGCGGACGCCCGCCATCATCTGGAAGGCGCGCGAATAGACGAAGTCACCGACCAGCACGGTGGCCTGGTTGCCGAACACTTCGTTGGCAGTGTCGCGGCCACGGCGGAGCGCGGACATGTCGACCACGTCGTCGTGCAACAGCGTGGCCGTGTGGATGAACTCAATGAATGCCGCGGCCTGGATATGCGGGCGCGCCCCACCGGTCCCGGCCGGGTCGCCCACCCCGCAGGCCTGGCCGGCGAGCACCACGAGCAGTGGGCGCAGGCGCTTGCCGCCGCCGGCGATGATGTGCTCGGCCACCTGGCCGACCAGCGGCACGCTGCTGTGCAGTCCGGTGCGGATCGCCTCATCGACGGCCTCAAGGTCAGGCCGGACCAGGGCGCGGATCTCCTCCAGCGCCGCGGCCGTGGCGCGGCTGGATCCGGTTCCCACCGGTGTGGGCGCCCCAAGGGCCTCGCGGACACTATTCAACTCGCTGTTTCTCCAAGGAAAACCCGGTTTGACCCGCAAGGCAGCGCTTGAGTAGAATGCGCGGCCTTTTCTCTTAGTGCCCGCCCGCGGCGGGTACTGATCATACGGAGCCTTTTAGCCAAATGTACGCGGTCATCGCCACGGGCGGCAAACAGTATCGGGTGGAGAAGGACGGCGTGCTGCGCATCGAAAGGCTGAGCGCCGAGCCGGGCGCCACCGTGGAGTTCAATGACGTGCTGCTGATCGCCGATGGCGAGAAGATCACCGTAGGCAAGCCGATGCTCAAGGGCAGCAAGGTGTTGGCGACGGTCGAATCGCACGGCCAGGGCGACAAGGTGGCGATCGTCAAATTCCGTCGCCGCAAGCACTATCTGCGCATGAAGAACCATCGCCAGCAGTACACGCAGGTGCGCGTCACCGCAATCAGCGCCGCCTGAGAATTGGAGTTACCCAGCCATGGCACATAAGAAAGCAGGCGGCAGCACGCGCAACGGCCGCGATTCCCACAGCAAGCGCCTGGGCGTGAAAGCCTTCGGTGGCGAGCAGGTACTGGCCGGCAACATCATCATCCGCCAGCGCGGCACCCGGGTCCGGGCCGGCGAGAACGTCGGTACCGGCACCGATCACACGCTGTTCGCGCTCAAGCACGGCCGCGTGGTGTTCCGCCGCAAGGGTGAGGAGCAGCGGATGTACGTCAGCGTGCAGGCCGAGGTGGCCGCGGACGCGGCGGGCGTCGGGCACTGAATCCGGGGCCTCTGCCGCTTCTGCACTGAACCCCGGCTCCGGCCGGGGTTTTTGTTTCAGGACCGCCGCCGCGGGCCGGTTGCGGTTAAGCTGGCCGGATGAAATTCGTCGATGAGGCAACGCTGCGCGTGCAGGCCGGCAACGGTGGGCGCGGTTCGGCGAGTTTCCGCCGCGAGAAATCGGTCCCCTTCGGCGGGCCCGACGGTGGTGATGGCGGTA
>DASWFL010000180.1:0-3074 GCA_036394255.1 Steroidobacteraceae bacterium | reverse complement strand
TCCGACTGGGGTGCCGTGCATGGCCTGGCCGACGCGTTGCACGGCCTGGACCAGCAGTCAGGTTCGCAGCTCGACCCCGCCGTATTTCTGGGCCAGACACTGGCGCAGGCGGCCGCTGAGGATTCGGCCTATGCGAGGCGGCTGCGCGACATGAACCAGCGCATCCTGCGCTCGATCTACGCCGTGGGTGCCGACAGCGCCGAGCCGCCAGCGCCGATCGATGTCCAGGCTGATGCCCGGGTGGCGCAAGCGGTGGCGAGCGAAGGCATCGTGCTGCTGCGTAATCGCAATCACACCCTGCCCCTCTCGGGCCAGCTCAAGCGCATCGCCGTGATCGGCGGCTACGCCGATTCCGGCGTGCTCTCGGGTGCCGGCTCTTCGCAGGTGCAGAGCGCCGACGGCCCCGCCATTTCCGTGCCGCTGACGAACAACGGTACGTACGCCAACTTCATCACGCAGGCCTACCACCGGTCGGTACCGCTGCAGGCCATCCAGGCGCGCCTGCCTGGCGCGCAGGTTGAATATCGCGACGGACGGTACCTGAGCGAGGCGACCCGCATCGCACGCGCCGCCGACGTCGCCCTGGTCTTCGCCACCGAGTGGCGCAGCGAGGGATTCGATGTGCCGGACCTGCACCTGCCCGATGGGCAGGAAACGCTCATCGCCGCGATCGCCGCGGCCAACCCGCACACGATCGTCGTGCTCGAGACCGGTGGCCCGGTGCTGATGCCCTGGCTCGAGCAGACCGACGCGGTACTGGAAGCCTGGTACCCCGGCGCACGCGGGGCCGAGGCGCTGGCTGCCATCCTGTTCGGCGACGTCAATCCTTCCGGGAAATTGCCGGTGACCTTCCCGGCCAGTCTCGCGCAGCTGCCACGCCCGACTCTGCCGGGCGCGGACGTCATCCAACCCACCTATACGGATGAGCCCCCGCCCGGCACCGTGCTGGATGTCGACTACAGCATCGAGGGCTCGGACGTCGGTTATCGCTGGTACGCGCGCCGCGGCGAGCGACCGCTGTTTCCGTTTGGATTCGGGCTCTCCTACACCGTTTTCGATTACGCCACGCTGACGGCCACCGCGGGTGAGGCGCCCCGTGCGCGCTTCACCGTCACGAATACCGGCGCCGTCGCCGGACAGGAAACCGCACAGCTGTATCTGCTCGCCGCGCCGCAGGGCGAGCGGCGCCGCCTGCTGGGCTGGGTGAAGCTGGCGCTGCGGCCCGGCGAGAGCAAGCCTGCTGAGATCACCATCGATCGCAGGCTGCTCGCGGACTTCGACAGCAGGGCGCAGCGCTGGCATCTGGCCGGGGGCCGCTACACGCTGGCGGCGGGGCCCTCATCGGCAGAGCTGCCGCTCCAGGTGCAGCTGCAGCTCAAGACCGCTGATTTTGGCCGCTAGCAGGCGGCAAGATCGTGCGCTCCGAAACCAATATGCGCTACGTCCTGTTCCTGGCGGCCACGGCGGCCACCGGCGGACTGCTGTTCGGCTTCGATGTCGCGATCATCAGCGGCGCCGGACCGTTTCTGCTCAGGCACTTCCGCCTCGACGACCTGAGCCTGGGGCTGGCCTTCAGTTCACTGCTGTTTGGCTGTGTCATCGGCGCCGCGGTTGCCGGGCGCGCCACGGATCGCTACGGCCGCAAGCGCATCCTGCTCGGCGTCGCGGTGCTGTTCGCGCTGACCTCGGCGGCCACGGGCCTGGCCTGGAATTTCCCGGTCTTCCTCGCGGCACGCTTCCTCGGCGGCCTGGCGGTCGGCGCGGTCTCGCTGGTGTCGCCGATGTACGTCTCGGAAATCTCGCCACCCGCGGTGCGCGGGCGCATGGGTGCGCTCTACCAGATGTCCATCGTCACCGGCATCCTCGTATCCTTTTGCATCAACTATCTGCTGCGGGATCTCGGTCCGGACAACTGGCGCTGGATGTTCATGACCGGCGTCATTCCGTCGGTCATTTTCCTCGGCCTGCTGTTGCGTGCCCCGGAGACCCCGCGATTCCTGATGATGGCCGGGAGGCGCGATGAGGCCTACGCCATCCTCGAGCGCATCGGCGGCCGAGCAAGCGCCGAGTTCGCCGTGGGTGAAATCACCGCTTCGCTGCGCATCCAGCGCCGCGCCTGGCGCGATCTGCTGCAGCCGGGGATCCGGCGTGCCGTACTGGTGGGTTTCTGGCTCGCGATACTGATCCATTTTTCCGGCATCAACACCGTCATCGACTACGCCCCCGCGATCTTCCAGTCGGCCGGCTGGCAGCTGGACGCCGCGCTGCTGTCGACCTTCGTCGTCGGCCTCACCAACTTCCTGTTCACGGCCGTCTCCTTCTGGACGATCGATCGCTACGGCCGCCGGCCGCTGTACATCGTCGGCTCACTGGGCATGGCGCTCTCGCTCCTGGCGCTGACGATCGCCGTGCTGCTGGGGCAGTTTCACGGACCGCTGGTCCTGGTGCTGATCCTCGCCTATCTGATCTGCTTCTGTTCCTGCATCGGGCCGGTGTTCTGGACCCTGGTGCCGGAAATCTTCCCCAATAATATCCGGGGCACGGCCATGATCGTGCCGGTGCTCACCCAGTGGGTGGCCAATGCGGTCGTGGTGCAGCTGTTTCCGCTGGCACTCCATCGGCTCGGACAGGCCGCGACCTTCGGCTTCCTGGCCGCGGTGTCGCTGGCGCAGGCGATCTTCACCTGGCGCTATGTGCCGGAAACCAAAAACCGCCCCCTGGAGGAAATCGAGGTATTCTGGAGCCAGGCGCCTGCTACGAAGGCACTGTAGACATGGCCAAGGGCATCATCGGTGACGCTGAGGTCGCCGCCTTCAACCGGGACGGCTTCGTCCTGGTCCGGGGCATGCTCGATCCGGAGGAAACCGCACTGCTCGGGCGCGCCGCACGCGAGGACCGGGTGCTCGATGAGCATTCCTTCGGCAGGGCCGACGGGGAAGGCGGTACCGTGCGTCTGTCGCTGTGGAATCACCCCACCGAGACCATCTACGGGATGATCGCGCGCTGCGAATCCATCGTCGGCTCCGTTGAAAAACTGCTGGGCGGGGAGGTCTACCACTATCACTCGAAGATGA
>DASWFL010000179.1:0-2591 GCA_036394255.1 Steroidobacteraceae bacterium | reverse complement strand
CCTCGGACGAGCGCGTCCGGATGCACTCAACTTTGCGGCCGGAGCTGTATCCTTCGAAGAGGCTCGCAAAGCGGTCCGTCGCGTCGGGGAGGCACGAAGGGCCCTTGAGGTCCACCGCTCAACTCACCCGCGCGAGTCGTCCCTGGACCTCGTCCGGCGGACCATCAGCGCAATCGATCTGGCTCACCTCCCTTGAGCGGCGATCCTTCGACATCCTTCCTACGCGGATCTGGCGGCAGCGAGGTACGGCGCTGGCCCTAGCCATCAGGCACAACGTCGAACGCGACGGTAAGGCGGGCCTCGTCGCTGGCGAAGGGCACGGTTCCGTGCCAGAAATACGACGGAAATAACACCAGCATACCGACCTCGGGTCGTACAGCGTACTGAGCGTGCAGCGGCGGGTTCGTGGCGATACCCGGCTCGCCAAAGCTGAGACTGCCCTCCTTGTTCCTGGCATCGCTCGTGCTGTCGGGCAATTGGATATAAAAAGCCGAAGATATCCACCCGCGCGGATGTACATGGTTCGCGTGATAGCCGGAACGGCGCAACCGCACAGACCAGCTGCCATTGAAGCGCCATTTGCCGCCATTGCGACGACGCAACGGATCGGAGCCGCGGCCCGCGCGTTCAACATAGCGGCCGATCGGCGCGGCAAAGCTGCGGAACAGCGCCTGGATAACCGGGTCGGCACTACGCAGCAGATCCTGAGTAGTCTCCGTGCCATGGCGCAGGGATTGAAACAGCAACGGATGGCCGTGCGGATCGTGCAGCCGCTCAAGACTGACCGTCAGGTCGAAGAGAAAGCTGGCCAGGTCAGGCCACGGCTCAGGCGCCTCGAGCGGTTCGGACACCACCAGGTGCCGGTAGTCACACAGCTGCGCGTAACGTTCATCCTGCAGCAGCCGCCACGCGGTGGTCTGTAGCGCAATCAGGTATTGATCGTCCGGCGCATGGGCCAGCAGGGACTCGCAGTGGGGGATTGCCGCACGGGCATCGCCGACACCGAGCTGCGCGGCCACCAGCAGGGTCCTGGCGGGAGCGCTGGTCGGCATCGTGCCCACCGCGCGTTCCGCCAGCGCCAGGGCAGCGGCCGAGTCGAACTCCAGCGCCGCAAGGCCTGCGCGGACCAGCAGGTTGGTTGGTGCCCGCGGACGCGTGGCCTGTTCAGCCAGGCAGGCATATGCGGCGCGCGCGTCACCGGCAGCCTGGAGGATGGCTGCCTTGGCCGCCCACAGGGCATCCTCGGTGGCAAAGCGCTGCAGTGCCTGGTCCAGTACCGCGGTCGCCTGCGTGATGTCACCCGTCCGCAGCCAGATCAGTTCCGCGAGATTGCTTTGTGCCTCGACCAGACGTGGCTCCAGCGCCAGGCAGTCGCGCAACGCCGCCTCGGCGCGCTCAGGCGCGCCCACTGCGCGCAGGCTGCGGGCGTAGGTGTGGTACAGCGCCGCCGTCCTGTGCCCTTGCCTCAGAGTCTGTCGGGCGACACGCGCTGCCTCCTCATGCTGATCCGCACCTTCAAGAGCCATGGCAAGCGCCTGAGCGGCACCCGGGTCGCCTGGCGAGGCCGCGGCCATGCGCCCGTATAGCGCCACGGCTTCGTCCCGGCGGCCCAGCGCGGCGAGCACGGCGATATGCAGGGCGACCAGATCGGCATCCGCCTTGCCGGCGGCGCACAGGGGCCCCAACAGCGCGAGGGCCAGCGCGGGGCGCAGCGTGTCGTTGTAGTGTCGCGCGAGCACGAGTGCCGCGCGGGCGTTGGCCGGCAAAGCGGTGGCGGCGCGCTGCAAGAACGGTTCAGCCTCGAGAACACGGCCGCTGTTGAGCAGGATCTCCCCCAGCATCGCCATCGCCGGCGGCCAGCCCGGCTCGAGCGCGAGCGCCTGACGCAGCAGTCCTTCGGCGGCCGCGGCGTCACCCAGCGCCTGCTTGGTGCCGGCGAGCAGGCGCAGCGCCTCCACATAGCCTGGGTTCGCCGCGACGATCGTTTCGAGTTGCTCGTGGGCGGCCTGATAGCCGCCAGCCTGGAGCACTGCGCCGACGCGCCGCATGGCTTTGACGAGTAGCGGGGAAGTCACGGCCATAGCGCAGGCAAGGCTAGCATGACGTCCAAAGGAAAACCCCCTCGCGTCCGTGGGCGCGAGGAAGTTGTATCAGCTCAACTCAAATTCAGCACTCGTCCCTGGACACTCAGAATGCATACTTGGCTTGAAGGCTGAATTCACGGCCCAGGATCGATCGTCCGAACCCGACACCGTTCTGCACGGCATTGCCGCCTATGCGGGCATTACCCTCGGTCAGACCGATCTGGTTGGTGATGTTGGAACCGAGCAGCCGGAACTGCCACCGCTCGCCCACTTTGGCCACGATACCTGCATTGAGATCGTAGTAGCTGCCCAGCGGATTGAGGCCCGTGCTGTCCTGGTAGTGCTGACCAATGTGCTCATAGGTCAGGAACTCAGTCAACGTACCCCAGCCGAAGTCCTGCGTATCACTCGGGGTTATGCGGTACTGGAACTTCGGCAAGCGGGCGAGCTGTACGCCATTGATGACGCCGCAGATCACGTTGCCGTTGATGTCGGTGTAGACGTAGC
>DASWFL010000178.1:0-1683 GCA_036394255.1 Steroidobacteraceae bacterium | reverse complement strand
CCGCTTGGCAAGGAACGCGCACGTGGCCAGGTCAAAGACCAGGCTGCGATTCATCTTCGGATTGAAGGTGAAGTCGAAGTTGTCCAGCGTCTTGTGCACGTCGCGGAACGCGGCCTGTTTGCGCCGCCGGTCGAGCAGTCGATCGCTGCGCCGGGTCAGCTCGTCGGTGACCAGACACGAGATCAGATCGATCGGGGCCATCGCTTCGGCCTGGGCTTGCCGCAATCGGGTTTCCAGCACAGTGGCGACGCCGCCAAGCCGGAGTTGTCGTAAGGCACGTTCTAATTCAATGAGGTTCATTTCTCGTTCTCCTTGGTTTTGTTCTGAATGAAATCGCGATACAAGGTGAGCTGGCGGATGAGAGGATCGACCTGCCGCAAGCCCAGCGGGAGTTGGGGATTCCGCTCGAGGTAGCGGCGGACAAAGCGGTAATCGCAAACGCCGACTTCCAGAGCGGCGGCGCAGGCGTCGTCAACGCTGGCGGCGCCGTACTTCTTGGCCAGCGACAACACGCCCAGAATGCGGCGCACGGCAGTCTCGCCCTGGGTCTGGTGCATTCCGCGGCAGAGCGCTCCGATCTGCGATCCGGCTTTGCCGGCGCGGTCCAGCAGTTGCAACGTGCCCAGCGGCGTTTTCTTGGGGCGATCTTCGTCTTGGATGCGATGGCCGCCGCGCGCTTGGCGCAAATGCTCGCGCAGCAGTTCTCCGGTCTGCGGATTTATCAGCCGCACCTGCCGGGCGTCCCACTGCACCTGGACGCGCCGGCCGATCCAGCCCGGCGGCGCCCCGTAGTAGGCAGCTTCGACTTCCACGCAGCCATCCAGATGCACCGTGCGCTCGCCGTATTGGTAGTAGCGGAAGGGTTCGACGGGCAGCGGGAGCAAGGCCGGTTTCTCTTCGGCGAACATGACGGCGACCTGTCGCTTGGTGGTGCCATGGATGCGCGTGTCGGCCCAGCGCGCTTCCCAGTGATCCAGGTAGGCCTGGGCTTCCTCCGGGCTTTCGAAGCGGAGGCCCTTCAGCGGTGTTTTCTGTGCATGGCCGACGCCGGACTCGACCTTTCCCTTCCGATCCGGATCGGCGACGCGGCAGGGTAGAGCGACAGCGCCGTAGTGCTGGAGCACATCCCGATAGAGTGGATTGAGCGCGGGATCGTAGATATCTGGGGTGAGCACGCCCTCGCGCAAATTATCGAGCACGACCACGCGAGTTACCCCGGTCAGCCTACGGAAAGCCTTCTCGTGCAGTTCAGCCCAGATCCGCGAACTGGAGCGGAAGACCAGCAGGCGAACCGATTTGCGGCTGTAGCCCAGAGTCATCACGAATAGCCGCGTGCGCCGGTACTTGCCACTGAGCGGATCGCAGACCATGGGGCCTTTGCCGTAATCGACCTGGGCCTCTTCGCCCGGCGCGGTCTGGATCACCGCACAAGCTTCCAGCGATGAGCTGGGGTGAAGCTTGTGGACGAAGCGCCTGACGCTCTGGTAGCCGGCAGCGAAGCCGTAGGTGTCCACCAGATCCTGCCAGATCGCCATGGCGTTACGGCCACGCGAAAGCCCGAGTTCGATCGCGTCGCGGTAAGGCGCGCAGGCGCTCGCGGAGGGACTGCGACCGGGTTGCGGTTCGGGCGCAGCGGTTACACCGGCGGCCGACTCCGCGCCAAAGTCGGTGATCACCTCATTG
>DASWFL010000177.1:0-9446 GCA_036394255.1 Steroidobacteraceae bacterium | reverse complement strand
CCTGATCCACGCCACGCCGTGGTCGATTCTGAGCTGCGGGTGCGCGGGCTCCATTCCCTGCGCGTCGTGGACGCCTCCGTGTTCCCGACCGTCACCTCAGGCAATACCAATGCGGCGACCATCATGGTCGCGGAGAAGGGCGCGGAGCTGATCCTGCAATCCTGAGCGCGCGTGGCCCTTTAGGCTTGCCGTGCACGCTACCGGAACACCACGGTGCGATTGCCGTTGAGAAAAATGCGATGCTCGATGGCGAGCCGCACCGCCGTCGACAGCGCGCGGCGCTCGGAATCGCGCCCAGCGGCCACCAGCATTTCCGGCGTGTCGCGATGATCGACGCGTTCGACGACCTGCTCGATGATCGGCCCCTCGTCCAGATCGTCGGTGACGTAATGCGCGGTCGCGCCGATCAGTTTCACGCCCCGTTCGTAGGCCTGATGGTAGGGCTTTGCACCCTTGAAGCCCGGCAGGAACGAGTGATGTATGTTGATGGCGCGGCCGCGAAGTTGGCCACACAGCTCGTTGGAGAGGATCTGCATGTAGCGCGCGAGCACCACGAGTTCCGTATGGGTCGACTCGATCAGCTCGAGCAGGCGCCGTTCCTGCTCCAGCTTGGTGGCCGGCGTGACGGGCAGGTGAAAGAAGGGAATGCGATGCTGCGCGGCCACCGGCTGCAGGGTCACGTGATTGGAGACGATGGCGATGATGTCCATCCTGAGCTCGCCGATCCGGTGGCGATACAGCAGGTCTTCCAGGCAGTGATCGAAGTTTGACACCATCAGCAGCACGCGCGTGCGCTCGCTGGAAGCGTGAATGCGCCAATCCAGCTTTTCAGCGCTCGCGACCTCGGTGAAGTCGCTGCGCAGTGCGGCCAGGTCGAGCGCCTCCCCACGTACCGCACAGAAGGTGGCGCGCACGAAGAATCGCTGCGAGATCGAATCGTCGAATTGCTGCATTTCCATGATGTACAGGCGGTGGGCGGACAGAAACCCGGCGATAGCGGCGGTCGTGCCCATGCGGCTGGGGCAACTGGCGGTGAGGATCAAGGGGTGATCGGTGTCGAAGCTCATCGGCGCATTGTCAGGACTGGGGCGTGCGCTGATTGTCAGAATGCGACCGCCGCGTGCCGGGAGCGGGCGAACTCTGGAGCGGGCAGGAGCCGTTCTCCGGGGATAGCGCCGGTATCGATAAGAAGCATTGACCTAGCGATAAAAAGCTCTTTGTCGCCCGGCCCTTCGCGGCCCCGGCCGACTCGCCCGACGCCCGTCACACGCGCGCCGGGCTCGCCGGGACATGTCGCGGGATGATAAGTTGAGGTCGCCCAGGCGCCACCGTCAGGGGGTGTGCGGCCGTACCATGACGGATACGGCGCAGTTCGCCCCGAATCGGGGGCCAGGCCTGGGCCAGGCTGTATTCCGGGAGTCTACCGATGGGCGAAGAATCGACCGAGACCTTTGATCTCAATACCCTGAACGATCAGGAATTGACCGAGCAGGTGCATGACGACCTGTACAACGGCCTGAGGGAAGAAATCGTCTCGGCCACCAACATTTTCCTGGCGCGTGGCTGGGGCGCCGACAAGGTCCTCAATGACGCCCTGGTCGAGGGCATGCGCATCGTGGGCATCGATTTCAGAGACGGCATCCTGTTCGTGCCCGAGGTGCTGCTCGCGGCCAATGCCATGAAGGCGGGCATGGAGATCCTGCGTCCGCTCCTGGCCGAGACCGGTGCCGAACCCATCGGCAAGGTGGTCATCGGCACCGTGAAGGGAGATATCCACGACATCGGCAAGAACCTGGTATCGATGATGCTGGAGGGCGCCGGATTCGAGGTGATCAACCTCGGTATCAACAACCCGGTCGAGAACTATCTGGCCGCGCTCGAGGAGCACAAGCCCGACATACTGGGCATGTCCGCGCTGCTCACGACCACGATGCCCTACATGAAGGTGGTCATCGACACGCTCAAGCAGAAGGGCTTGCGCGACAAGTACATCGTCATGGTGGGCGGCGCGCCGTTGAATGACGATTTCGCGAAGGCGATCGGAGCCGATGCGTACTGCCGCGATGCCGCCATCGCAGTCGAGACAGCGAAGACGCTGATTGCGGCGCGCCGAGCGGCGGCGCACTGACACGGATGACCGCGGGTGCCAAACCGCTCCTGGTCATCGCCTGCGGGGCCCTGGCACGGGAGATCGTGGCACTCAAGCGCCTGAACGGCTGGGCCGACATGGCGGTCGAATGCCTGCCGCCGGAACTTCACAACCGCCCGGAGCGGATACCCGCGGCAGTTCAAGCTGCCATTCGCGCGGCGCGCGGGCTGTACCGGCACATCTTCGTCGCCTACGCCGACTGCGGCACCGGCGGCATGCTCGATGCCATGCTCGAAGCCGAAGGCATCGCACGCCTGCCCGGCGCGCACTGCTATGAATTCTTCGCGACCTCGGCCGCGTTTGCCGAGCTCAGCCAGGCGGAGCCCGGCACCTTCTACCTGACGGACTTTCTCGTCCGTCACTTCGACCGGCTCGTGATCGAAGGGCTGGGACTGGATCGCCATCCGGAACTGCTGCCCGAGTATTTTCGCAATTACCGGCGGCTGGTCTACCTGGTGCAGTCGGCCGATGCGGCCCTCAGTACAGCCGCCAGGGCGGCCGCGGCGCGCCTCGGATTGGCGTACGAAGAGCGCCGTACCGGGTACGGCGAGCTGGCGCGCAGCCTCGGCCAGGTCGCTACTGTGTCTCTGGCCTCTATGGGTCTGCGCAGGGAGCCGCCGGCGTGGCCTCGCTGATCGTCATTTCCTGGCGTGATATTCCCGCGCAGGTCATCGTGATGCGTGGGCGGGAGCGGGCCAAGGTGCAGCTGTCCGCCCGCTTCCAGGAAGCCGTCGATCGAGCCGCGATGCGCGCGGGCAAGGGCAGTTCGGACGCCTACCTCGCCGACTGGCGGCGCAGTCCGCCGCGCCGCTGTGGCGAGGACCTCGAACAGGAAGCCGCCACGGCGGCGGCCGAGCTTGAAGCGCGGTATTCCGACGCCGATCTGCAGCGCATGATCCGGGCCAAGGGGAACGATGAGCCGCCGGCCAGCACGCCGGCGGGCGGTGCCAGCGAGAGCCAGGCCTGATGTACGCGACACGGCTCTGGTCGGTGCGGCACGCGCGCGGGCTGGCAGGCTTTTATCAGGGCTTCGAGAACCTGCTCCTGCGCCTGGCGCCGCTGTGGCGGCTGCTCGGTTACCGGCGCCTCGAGCGGCCCGTTGCCGCCGTCGAGCGCGTGGTCAAGGGCCTGCTCTTTGACTGCAAGATGTGCGGCCGCTGCGTGCTGAGCTCGACCGGCATGTCCTGTCCGATGAATTGCCCCAAGCAGCTGCGCAACGGTCCGTGTGGCGGCGTGCGCGCCGACGGTCACTGCGAAGTGCGGCCGGA
Organism: Steroidobacteraceae bacterium; assembly: GCA_036394255.1. Taxonomy (GTDB): domain Bacteria; phylum Pseudomonadota; class Gammaproteobacteria; order Steroidobacterales; family Steroidobacteraceae; genus FEN-1191. The sequence goes on along the minus strand of DASWFL010000177.1, from coordinate 6,029 downwards.
GATGCGCTGTGTGTGGATGGAAGCCTTCGCGGGTGCCGAGCGCATCCCGGGCGGCCTCGATGCCATCCGTGTCGTGCAAGGACCGGTGGATCGGCGCCTCGAGGGTTCATCCTCCTGGCTGCGCGTGGTGCGCGAAAAGTCGGAGACGCCGCGGTGAAGTTCGAAGACGAGCCCGTACCGGGTTACCCGCTGCCGATCCGGCCCGGCCACACCTCGCCGGGCCGCTTCGAGCGCGTGCTGCGTGCCGGGGCTTTCGCCGTGACGGCGGAGCTGGCCCCGCCCGACTCAGCCGATCCGGAAGATGTTTACCGGCGTGCGAGGGTGTTCGAGGGCTATGTCGACGCCATCAACGCGACCGACGGGAGCGGTGCGAACTGCCACATGTCGAGCCTGGCGGTCTGCGCGCTGTTGACGCGCATCGGTCACGCGCCGGTGATGCAGATTTCCTGCCGGGACCGCAATCGCATCGCGATCCAGGGCGACATCCTGGGTGGTGCCGCAATGGGCGTGTGCAATATCCTCTGCCTCACGGGCGATGGCGTGCAGGCGGGCGATCATCCCCAGGCCATGCCGGTTTTTGATCTCGACGCGCTCTCATTGCTGAACATCGCCTGCAATCTGCGTGACCACCATCGCTTCGAGAGCGGACGGAAGATCAGCTACGCCCCGCGGGTGCTGCTCGGGGCGGCGGAGAATCCGGTGGCGCCGCCAGCGGAACATCGCGCGCTCCGGCTGGCCAAGAAGGTCGCCGCGGGCGCGCAGTTCATCCAGACCCAGTACTGCTTCGATCTTCAGCGCCTGCGCGTCTTCATGCGCGCCGTCGAGGATCTGGGAGTGCTCGAGCGCGCCTTCATACTGGTGGGCGTTGGCCCGCTGCGCTCGGCGAAGGCCGCCGAGTGGATGCGCACGCACGTGCCGGGCATGCACGTGCCGGACGCGATTATCGCGCGGCTCGCCGGCGCCGGCGACCAGGCCCGCGAGGGACGGAATCTCTGTGTCGAGCTCATTCAGGAGCTGCGCACGATCAAGGGTGTGAGCGGCGTGCACGTGATGGCCTACCGCCAGGAAGAGTCGGTCGCGGAAGTCATCGATCGGTCTGGCGTCCTCGGTGGCCGGCGCCCCTGGCGGCCGGAGGCCACAGAAGTTGGTTTACTGGACAGGAAAACATCATGACGGACACTATTATCAGTTCGGCGACGCGCGAGGTGGTCATCGGCTTCAACCGGCCCTTCGTCATCATCGGCGAGCGCATCAATCCCACGGGCCGCAAGATTCTGGCCGCCGAGATGTCGGCGGGCGATTTCAGCCGCGTCGCGGCCGATGCGCTCGCACAGGTCGAGGCCGGAGCGCACATGCTGGATGTGAACGCGGGCATCCCGCTGGTCGACGAACCGGCGATCCTCGCCCGCGCTGTGCAGCTGGTGCAATCCATCACCGACGTGCCGCTGTCCATCGACTCCTCGATCGTGGCCGCGCTCGCCGCGGGCCTGGCCGTCTACAAGGGCAAGCCGCTCATCAATTCCGTCACGGGTGAAGAGGAACGGCTCGAAGCCGTGCTGCCGCTGGTGAAGAAGTATGGCGCCGCCGTGGTCGCAATCTCCAACGACGAGACGGGGATCTCGGAGGATCCGGACGTCCGCTTCGAGGTGGCCAAGAAGATCGTGCACCGCGCGCAGGATCATGGCATTCCGGTCGCAGACGTGATCGTCGATCCGCTCGTCATGCCGATCGGCGCGATCAACAAGGCCGGCGTGCAGGTGATGCGCCTGGTGCGACGGCTCCAGCATGAACTGAAGGTCAACTCGACCTGCGGCGCCTCGAACGTCAGCTTCGGCCTGCCCGGTCGCGATGGCATCAATAGCGCCTTCCTGACCATGGCGATCGCCAACGGCCTGACTTCGGCGATCACCAATCCGCTGCACGGCGACATCGTTCGCGCCTGCATGGGGGCCGACGTCATGATGGGACACGACCCGGATTGCGCCAATTGGATCCGCAAGTTCCGTGAGAGTGCGCCGCCGCTCACGGGCGCGCCCGGGGAAACCCGCGGCCTGCGCAAGGGCGGGCATCGGCGCCGTCCCGCGGCTCCTGGCTGAGATTTGACCTTGAGCACGGGTGAACGCCTGGTCGTCTTTACGCCGTCCGGCAAGCGCGGCCGCTTTGCCGTGGGCACCCCGCTCCTGACGGCGGCGCGCAGCTTAGGGGTCGATATCGATTCCGTGTGCGGCGGCCGGGCCATGTGCGGCCGCTGCCAGGTGCTCGTGGCCGAAGGCGAATTCGCCAAGCACGGGGTCCAGTCCAGTGCGGCCAGCCTCTCGGGGATCTCCGAGGCGGAGCGCAAGTACGCCGCGCGCGTCGGTTTGAGCGGGGGCCGGCGCCTTTCCTGCCAGGCGCGCGTCGAGGCGGACGTCGTCGTCGATGTGCCGCCCTCGAGCCAGGTGCACCGCCAGGTGGTGCGCAAGGCCGCCGAGGCGCGCGATATCGAGCTGTATCCGGTGGTGCGGCTGCACTTTGTCGAAGTGGCAGAGCCCGACATGCATGACCCTTCAGGGGACCTGCGCCGCCTCGAAGCCGCGCTGCTGCGTGAGTGGGAGTTGTCGAACCTCGAGTGCGACCTCGCGGTCCTGCAGCAGCTGCAGGCGGCGCTGCGCAAGGGAGCGTGGAAGGTCACGGTCGCGGTCCACGACGGCTCGCGCATCATCGCCGTGTGGCCCGGGTTTCACGAGCAGGTCTACGGGCTTGCGGTCGATGTCGGGTCCACGACCATCGCCGCGCACCTGTGCAATCTGGCCAACGGCGAAGTCGTGGCCTCGGTCGGCGCGATGAACCCGCAGATCCGCTTCGGCGAGGATCTCATGAGCCGGGTTTCATATGCGATGATGAATCCGGGCGGCGCCTTGCAGATGACCCAGGCCGTGCGCCAGGCGCTCAGTGAACTGGCCGCCGAAGTGGCGCGCTCGGCCGGAATCGCCGTCGAGCTGATACTCGAGGCGACCGTAGTCGGCAATCCCATCATGCATCACCTGCTGCTCGGGATCGATCCGGTGGAGCTGGGTGGAGCGCCATTCGCGCTGGCGATCGACCGTGCGCTGACGGTGACGGCAGCGGAAATCGGCGTGTCGCTCCACCCCAACGCCCGCATTTATTTCCTGCCCTGCATTGCCGGACACGTCGGCGCCGACACAGCCGGCGTGATCCTCGCCGAGCGGCCGGACATGTCGGAGGAAATGACGCTGCTGGTCGATGTGGGCACCAATGCCGAGATCGTGCTCGGCAACCGCACGCGCTTGCTCGCCTGTTCGAGCCCGACCGGGCCGGCTTTCGAGGGCGCGCAGATCAGCTGCGGGCAGCGCGCGGCACCCGGGGCCATCGAGCGCGTGCGCATTGACCGCCAGACGCTCGAGCCCAGGTTCAGGGTGATTGGATCGGATCTGTGGTCGGACGATCCGGGCTTTGCCGCTGTTGCCTCTGCGAGCGGTGTGACCGGCGTGTGCGGCTCAGGCATCATCGAGGTGCTGGCGGAGCTGTATCTCGCCGGAGTCATCACGCAGGACGGCGTGATCGACGGTGCGATGGCGGCGCGCAGCCCGCGCGTCGTGGCCCACGGCCGGACTTACGCCTACGTCCTGCACGAAGGCTCGCAGCTGCTGCGCATCACCCAGAACGACGTGCGCGCGATACAGCTGGCCAAGGCGGCCCTGTACGCCGGAATCCGCCTGCTCATGGACCGGTTCGGCGTCGATACGGTCGATCGCATCCGCCTGGCCGGTGCCTTCGGCAGCCATATCGACGTCAAGTACGCCACCGTACTCGGCATGATCCCGGACTGCGACCTCGCGCACGTCACCTCGGCAGGCAATGCGGCCGGCACGGGCGCACGCATTGCGCTCCTCGATGCGCGCTCGCGCACGCTCATCGAACAGCTCGTGGGCCGCGTGGAGAAGATCGAGACGGCGATCGAGCCGCAATTCCAGGCGCACTTCGTCGAAGCCATGGCGATTCCGCACAAGACCGCGCCTTACCCGCAGCTGCGCAAGGTGGTGGATCTGCCGCCGCTGAAGATCGCCCCCAGTCCGGGAGCGAATCGGGAAGGCCGCGGGCGACGACCCGCCGCCAAGCCCTAGCCCGGAGTCGGGCTGAGCCTAGACGTTGGAGTCCGGGAAGGCGGCCTTGCGCCGGTTGATGTAGTCGCACAGGGCTTCGTCGACAGCCGCATCGAGCGGCGGGGCCTCGTACTCGGCGAGCTGCTTTTTCCACAGCGCGTTGGCGCGCATCGCCATGTCCTTCGAGCCCTCGGCCTGCCACTGCTCGAAGCTGTTGTTGTCCGCCAGCGGGGAGCGATAGAACGCCGTCTCGAAATTCGCCTGAGTGTGGGCGCAGCCGAGGAAATGCTTGCCTGGACCCACTTCGCGTATGGCATCCAGGGCCTGCCCGTTCTCCGACAGATCAACACCGGCGAGCAGGGTGTGCATCATGCCGGCCTGGTCGGCGTCCATGACGAACTTTTCGTAACCCATCGCCAGGCCGCCTTCCAGCCAGCCGGCGGTATGCAGCACGAAATTCACGCCGGCGAGGCAGGTCGGCACCAGTGTCTGCGCCGATTCAAACGCGGCCTGCGCGTCGGGGAGCTTCGAGGCGCACAGGCCTCCGCCGGAGCGGAACGGCACACGCAGGCGGCGCGCCAGGGCCGCCATGATGTACAGCACCAGGGCCGGTTCTGGCGTTCCGAAGGTTGGCGCACCGGACTGCATCGAAATGGAGGACGCAAAACTGCCGAATACGATCGGCGCGCCGGGATTGAGCAGCTGTGTGAAAGCCATCCCGGCGAGCGCTTCGGCGAGTGTCTGGGCGGCAGTACCGGCCACGGTCACCGGTGACATGGCCCCGGCGAGGATGAAGGGCGTGACGATCACCGCCTGATTGGCGCGCGTGTACACCTTGAGCGCGCCCAGCATCGTGGAATCGTAGGTCATCGGGGAATTGACGTTGATCAGGCTCACCAGCAGCGTCTTGGGCCGGCCGGTTTCCACGTCGGTGAGATCGCCACCAAAAGCGATCTTCGCCAGCTCGACGCTGTCGGCCGCGCGCTCCGGGTGCGTGACGGAGCCCATGAAGGCTTTGTCGCTGTACTTGATGTGCGAGTACACCATGTCCAGATGGCGCTTGTTGACCGGGAGGTCGACCGGCTCGCAGATCGTGCCGCCCGAGTGATGGAGCGACGGGGCTATGTACGCGAGCTTGACGAAATTGCGGAAGTCCTCGATCCGGGCGTAGCGGCGTCCCTCGTCGAGATTGTGTATGAAGGGCGAGCCATAGGCTGGCGCAAACACCGTGTTGAGCCCGCCGATGCGCACGCTGCGGGCGCGATTACGCGCCTGCTGCACGAACTCCCGCGGCGCCGTCTTCTGCACCAGCTCGCGGCACATGCCGCGCGGAAAGCGCACCAGCTCGTCCTGCACCTCGGCGCCGGCCCGGCGCCAGAGGTCGAGCGCCTCCGGGTCGCCCAGGAATTTGATGCCGATCTCGGCCAGGATCGTATCGGCATTGCGCTCGATGAGCGCCAGACCGTCCTCGGTCAGGACCTCGTAGCAGGGCAGGGCCCGGGTGATGTAGGGGATCGACGCGACGGCCCGCGCCGCGCGCGCCGCGCGCTTGGCGTCCCGTCCACTCGGGCGGGCACGATGTGCGGGAACTGCTTGCGGCTCTGTCATGGCGATAGCGGCCGACGGAGGAGGGGAGCCAGTATGGTCAGCGCGCCGCCGTCACGCTGATCAAATTGCGGCGTCGGCTTGCTCCGGCGCGTCATCGCAACCCCACCGCGCCATAAGAGTTAACAGGTCCCTGGGTGCATGCTAGGCTCGCCCGGCCTTAGCTGAGCGCCACAAATCTCAAGGGTCATTCAATGGATGCCGACCGGGACGCCGGGACCTTCGACTACGTCATCGTCGGTGCCGGTTCCGCGGGTTGCGTCCTGGCGAACCGCCTGACGGAGGACGGCCGCTCCAGCGTGCTGCTGCTCGAGTACGGCG
>DASWFL010000176.1:0-4012 GCA_036394255.1 Steroidobacteraceae bacterium | reverse complement strand
GTAGCGCTCGACCAGGTGCGCAGCGAAGGCGCGGATCAGGCCGTCCCACTTCGCGTAGTCCTTCGGAGGGGAAACAATCTGCCGGTACCAGAAGGGATGAACGTCCTGCCGCGCGGCGAGTTTCCTCGGCATGAAACTGATCTCGACGAAGGGACGCACGCCGTTTTCCAGCAGGCCGTCGTAGATCTGGTCGACATAGGAGAAGTTGTAGACCGGCTTCCCCTCGCTGTCCTCGTCGTACACGCCCACCTCGTCGTGAAAGATGGCGTGAAAACGCACGTAGCGAAAGTCCGCGACCCTTTTCAGCTCCCGCAGGTCTGCGCGATAACTTGCGCGCAGCGTCAGTATGGCGCGGCCGGATCCGAAGGCCTGCTCCCAGAAGTGAGGAAAGGGAGTGCTCCGGGCGCGGGCGTCGATCTCAATCGGGCCGGACGCGGGTGCTGCGGCGCCGGCGACCGGACAGGCGCCGATGAGGAGCAGGGCCAGGGCCGCGTCGCTGATCCTCATCGCCCGGTGGCGGCGTCCAGCTTCTTCAGCATCACGGCGATTTCCGGATTCGACATGAAGTTCTTCCACAGCAGACCGGTGCGATAGTTCTCCACCATCGCGACGATCGGTGCCTGGTTGAGCCCCATGTAGATGGGCGAGACCCAGTTGACCGAGGGGTTATAGGCATCGCGCGGTCCGTAGATGTCCCACAGCTCGGCACCGAGGTCGCGATAGTAGTGCCTGAAAGCCGCCATCGAGGCCTCTGGGGTATAGGGGAAGGACGCCAGCGCACCCGTCAGGGTGATGGTGCCGGTGTCATTGATTTCATCGGGCGCCGGCGTCGCGTAGCCGGTAGGCCCGTCGCTGGCGGTCAGGCCCCAGGCGTCGGCGCCGTAACCTTTGTAGTGCTTCGGATTGGCGATGCAGTAGGCGCGATTGATCAGGGCGATATTCCGGTTGTTCTCGAAGTACGACGGCGTGTACCGATCATGCAGGCTGTGCGGATCGAAGCCCATGAAGGAGTAATGCGTGAAGAACAACGGCCCGCCGCTGCCCACGCCGACGTCAAGCTTGATGCCAAAGTAGGTCTTGCCGTTGCCGTAGTGGTTGCCGTCGGGGCTGCCCGACCAACCCTGCCGGTATTCGAGCGCCCGGCTGTCCTGGCTGGCCCAGCCGGAGTAATACATGCCGGCTGGTACGCTGTGCGTTGGCGAAGCAATCGCGAGCAGATAAACCACCATCGTCTCATTGAAGCCGATGAGTGGGTGGTGAATCTGGAAGCCCCATTGGGGCGACCAATGCCAATAGATGAAATCGCTGTGCTCGTTGTCGCGGTACCAGTCCCATTCGACGCCCTCCCATAGCGCAGTGATACGCTGGTAGAGATTGCGCTCACGCGCGCTGGGCCCCTTGAAATACTGGCGCGCGGTGAGCAGGCCCTGCATCATGAACGAGGTCTCCACCAGATCGCCGCCGTTGTCGAGCATGCCGAACAGCGGCATGGTCTGGCCGGTCGCGCCATTCATATAGTGTGACCAGGCGCCGTGGTAGCGCGGCGCGCGCTCCAGAAACCCGACTATCCGGTCCATGCGCTCCAGGCCCTGCTCACGCGTGATGAAGTGGCGATCGACGCCGACGACGAGCGCCTCGATGGCGAAGCCGCTCGCTCCGGTCGCGACGATGCGGTCATCGCCCGGCATGTTCTCGTGCGCCAGGCCCGAATTGGGTTCGGCGCCCTCCCAGTAATAGTGGAAGGCCCCTTCCTGCAGCATCGTCAGCAGCTCATCGTCGCTCAGCTCATGCGTCATCGCGCTGGCGGCGCCGCTCGCCGCCGTTTCGAGGTTCTGCCAGTCCGCCGCGGTCACTCGGTAATCCGCCTTGGCCCCGGCGCGGCCCAGGAAATCCGAATACAGATGTGTCCCGGGCAGCTGGATGCCAATCGGCGTCCATGCGCCGCCATCCAGTGAACGGTAAATCACGTAATGAGCGAGCTCCGCCGATTCCGCTCCCTCCCAGCGCAGCAGCACATGCCGGTCGTAGCCCCGGGCCGTGAGCTGCGTGGGTGCCGCGATCAACGCCGCTGATCCGCCCGCCGGCGGCTCATCAGCGACGTGCACCTGGTCGACTATCAGGGTGTGGGCGACGCCATCGGCCCGGCCCTGGTGAAAGATGACGCTCTGCAGCCGCTCGGGATGAAATTCATACACGGAAGCCGATTTGAGCGCGAGCATCGGAATGCGCAGCTGCAGCCATCTTCCCGCCGGGATGTCGCCCGTGTATTTTCCGAGCGGCTCCGGCACGGTGAAGCTGCCCGGGAATTCCGCCACCTGTAAGCCATTGCGGGCGTCGGACAGGACCAGCTCGGGCAGATCGCCCGCGGCGATGGCCTGCGGGGCGTACACCCATATATAGAGCGTCTTTCCGCTCAGCTCGGGATAGCGGTTGGGGAAATTGACCAGATGAATCTCGGCGTCCCAGCCGCCGCCGGGTGCGGACATCCAGCTCAGACGCAGTGCATTGGGCGGGGACAGAAAGTCCTTCGACTCCACCGGCAGGTGCCAGCTCTTCTGTTCCAGCGTGCTCGGCGCAGTGGCCTGGGCAGTGCTGTTCCAGTAGGAATCCGCCTGCTGGCTGTTGTCGAAGACGACGTGGCGATAATAGGCGGTCTGCGCCAGCACGGCGGGCGGCAGCATGAATCCGAAGGCAATGCAGGCGGTGAGGTGGCGACGCGGCATGGCTCCCCCAGTTCGTTCCGGTTACTTCTTCAGCCGCAGCGCGGTGTGGTCCCGGTCCTGTTCAGCGGCCAGCCACACGCCTTCCCGCTCGCCGCCGGCAAAGCGCCGCAGCCCGAATTCCCGGATCTTCGCGTCCGGCACCCTGGCCAGCGGCGTGTAGCGCGGGTGCTGGGATTCCTGGTAGGGGTTGTTGCGGGCGGCGTTGTAGGTGCAGATCATGGACCAGCGCGGATGGGGCGACTTGTTCTGGTCCGAGCGGTGCAGCAGGTTGGCGTGGAAATACACGGTGTCGCCCGGCTCCATCTCGAGGTGCACGAGCTCCAGGTGCTTGAGCAGGTGGTTCACGCGCTCATTGTCCGCGCCGGCCTGCTCGCCGGTCAGCACGTGATCGAGGCGGCCGGCCTGATGCGAGCCCCGGATGACCTGCAGGCAGCCGTTCTCGCGCGTCGCGCGATCCACGGCGATGTAGGCGCTGGCCATCCAGGGGAAAAGCACCGCGTTGTGGTACCAGTAGCCGTAGTCCTGGTGCCAGGTCCAGGCGCCGCCGACCAGCGGGTCCTTCATGATCATCTTCGAGTGATAGTGGTAGACCTCCCCGCCCAGCAGTTTTTCAACGGAGCCGACGATGGATTCGCAGCGCGCGATCATCCCGTAGATGGTCTCTGTGGGGTGATTCCACAGCGACAGACGCACGGTACCGCCTTCCCCGTCGGCCCTGCCGAAGGAATGCTCATCGAGCACCCGGTCCTCGCGCGCGGCGCGCCCGAGCAGTGCGGTTTCCTCCGCATCGAGCATGCCCCGGACCAGGACGAAGCCGTCCCGGTTGAAGGCGGCGACGTCAGCGTCACCGATGATGCCCTTGGCCATGTCTACAGTGCCTTCGTAGCGGGCGCCTGGCTCCAGAATACCTCGATTTCCTCCAGGGGGCGGTTTTTGGTTTCCGGCACGTAGCGCCAGGTGAAGATCGCCTGTGCCAGCGACACGGCAGCCAGGAAGCCGAAGGTGGCGGCCTGTCCGAGCCGGTGGAGTGCCAGCGGAAACAGCTGCACCACGACCGCATTGGCTACCCACTGGGTGAGCACCGGCACGATCATGGCCGTACCCCGGATATTGTTGGGGAAGATTTCCGGCACCAGGGTCCAGAACACCGGTCCGATGCAGGAACAGAAGCAGATCAGATAGGCGAGGATCAGTACCAGCACCACCGTACCGTGGAACTGCCCCATCAGCACGGCGATGGTCAGGGCGAGCAGCGAGAGCGCCATGCCCAGCGACCCGACGATGTACAG
>DASWFL010000175.1:0-7820 GCA_036394255.1 Steroidobacteraceae bacterium | reverse complement strand
CGTCCAGTTCGTCAGATGATGCTGGATGTATTCAGTGACCGAGGCCGGTCCCTGCGTAGCCTCTGCAGCCATCTCGTTCTACTTTCCTTCCGAAGAAAAAACCAGCCCTGACTCTCAGTCGGTGCGGCGCCCCGCCAGCTTCGCCAGTGCCACCCAGTAGGCGGCAAAGGTCGCCACGTAGCCGGCGAACAGCGGACCCGGCGGCAGGCTGCGCCGCCGCAGCACGGCGATGAACAGCAGCACCGTCACCGCGATCTTCAGCGCCTCGCCGCGATAGAAGCCGCGCGCGATCGCCCGGGCATCATCGGCGGTACGGCGCCGGAAGCTGGCCGCCACCTGCACGATGCTGGCCGCAACCCCGATGCCGCCGCCGGCCAGGGCAGCGAGCCCAGCCGGGACGCCGACTATTGCGGCGCAGAGCAACGCGACGACTGCGCTGATCACCGCCTGGCCGGCCACCAGCAGCAGCGCCTGGTGGCGGGCGAGCGCAAAATCATAGTTCGTCAGCGGAATTTCCCGGGCACGCGCCGGGTGCCCGGGCCCCGTCGCAAAGGCGGCGCATTATAGGGAGGGAGCCCCGTCGCTTCAACGCCGCTGCCGCCGCCCAATGCACTACTGGATGTGGGAGAGAATCCCGTCCAGTTCCTCCAGGCTGTTGTACGCCACGACCAGTTTGCCGCGGCCCGTGGAGGCGTGCTGGATCTGCACTTTTGCGCCCAGCTTGTCGGCGAGTTCGCTCTCCAGATGGCTGATGTTGGGATCGCGTCCGCGCGCCCCGGTCGCCTGGGGCGCAGCGCTCGCTCCACGGTCGCCGGCCGGCTGGTTCAGCCGCCGCACCAGCGCCTCGGTTTCCCGTACGGACAGGCCCTTTTTCACCACCAATAGCGCCAGTTCGGTCTGTTTTCGAAGATTTTCGAGCCCAAGTAACGCGCGGGCGTGGCCCATGTCCAGTTCGCGGCGCTCCACCAGCTCGCCGACTTCCGGGGCCAGTTCGATCAGGCGCAGGAGATTGGTCACCGCGGCGCGGGAGCGGCCCACGGAATCTGCAACCTCCTGATGTGTAAGGCCAAATTCGGCGATCAGTCGCTCGAAGGCGCGCGCTTCCTCGAGCGGGTTCAGATCCTCGCGCTGGATATTCTCGATGAGCGACATGGCGACCACGGCGTCGTCGGGTACCGCCCGGATGATGGCCGGGATGTCCTTGAGCCCCGCCTGCTGGGCCGCGCGCCAGCGCCGCTCTCCGGCGATGATCTCGTAGCGTTGCTCCGCCCCGCTCCCTGAACCGGGGAGCGCACGCACGACGATGGGCTGGATGACGCCCTGGCGCCGGATGGAATCGGCCAGCTCGCTCAGCGTGTCGTTGCGCATGTCGGCGCGGGGCTGGTAGCGGCCGCGCTGCAGCAGTTCCACCGGCAGTCGCAGCAGCTGTTCGCCACTGCCCGCGGGCGCTGCCCCGGCCTCCGCGGTCGCCCCGGCCGCCGCGCCCGCGCCGGCGGGACCCGGCGGGGAGATGGGTCGCGCCTGTCCCAGCAGGTCCGCGAGTCCGCGGCCCAGCGTTGGTTTCCTCTGCGTCATGGCATGACACCGGCCTGCACATTGTCCTCCCGCCGGAGCATCTCGCCGGCGAGCGCCAGGTAGGCCAGCGCGCCGCGCGAATCCTTATCGTAGAGCAGCGCGGGCCGCCCGAACGAGGGCGCCTCGGCCAGCCGCACATTGCGCGGCACGACGGTGCGAAAGACCTTCTCGCCAAAATGCTGCAGCAGCTGGCCGCCGACTTCGGTGGCGAGATTGTTGCGCGGGTCGTACATGGTGCGCAGGATCCCCTCGATTTCCAATCCCGGATTGACCGTCGCGCGAATCTGCTCGATCGTCGCCATGAGCGAGGACAGGCCCTCCATGGCGTAGAACTCGCACTGCATCGGCACCAGCACGCTGTCGGCGGCCACGAGCGCGTTCACGGTCAGGATATTGAGCGAGGGCGGGCAGTCGATCAGCACGACCTCGTAGCCCTTGCGGATCGGGGCCAGCGCCTCGCGCAGGCGCATTTCCCGTCCGCTGCTCAGTGCCAGCAGGCGCACCTCGGCCGCCGTGAGGTCCTGGTTGGCCGGGAGCAGCGCCATGTCGACTTCCGCCAGGCGCTGCACGGCCTGGGCGGCCGTGCACTCGCCCAGCAGCACCTCGAGCGTGCCGCGCTCGAGGGTGGACTTGTCGATACCGCAGCCGGTGGTGGCGTTGCCCTGCGGGTCGAGGTCGATCAGGAGGACCTGCCGGCGCGTGGCCGCCAGCGAGGCGGCCAGATTGACGGCCGTGGTGGTCTTGCCGACGCCGCCTTTCTGGTTGGCCACTGCGATCACGCGTTGCATGGGGCAAGTGTAGGGCAGCTTCGGCGCTTGCGGGTAAACTTGCGCCGATGAAAATGGCGGCGAAGAAGTGGGCCTCTGCCTTCCTGGTCGCCGCGGCCTTTGCGGCGGCGACCTACGCACTGTGGGGCTGGGCCAACCGCCCGGACACCGAGGCGCCGTGGCCGAAGCGGGTGCAGGGCATGGCATTCTCGCCCTTCCGTGCCGACCAGGACGGACGCCTGAACGAGTATCCGAGCAGCGCGCAGGTCGATGAGGATCTGCAGCTCCTGGCCGGACGTGTGTTCGCGCTGCGCACCTACGGCACCGGCGGGAGCCTCGGCGATGTGCCAAGGCTGGCGGCACGGTACGGCATCAGCGTCGCCGTCGGTGCCTGGCTCGACAAGGACCGGGCCACCGACAAGGCGCAGGTGGACAAGGCCATCGCGCTGGCGCAGGCCTACCGCAATGTCGTGCGGGTGTTCGTCGGCAACGAAGTGATGCTGCGCGGCGACCTGCCGCTCGGGGAATTCACCGCCTACATTGATCGCGTGCGCCAGGCCGTGAGCGTGCCGGTCGGCACGGCCGAGACCTGGGCCACCTGGCTTAGATTTCCGGAGCTCGCGCGTCACTGCGACTTCCTCGCCGTGCACCTGCTGCCGTACTGGGAAGGACTGGACGTCGAAGCGGCGGTGGACGTGGCCTTCCAGGACCTGCAGCGCGTGCAACGGGCCTACCCGGACAAGCAGGTGATCATCGGCGAGGTGGGCTGGCCCTCGGATGGCCGCACGCGTGGCAATGCGGTGGCCTCGGCCTCCAACGAGGCGCTGTTCCTGCGCCGCTTCCTGGCACGCGCGGATGCGGAGAAGATCCGCTACTACATCATGGAGGCCTTCGACCAGCCGTGGAAGGCGGAGGGCGAAGGGGGCGTCGGCGCCTACTGGGGCGTGTTCGACGTCGACCGGCAGGTGAAGTTCGAATTCACCGCGCCGATCGTGCGCATTCCCGAGTGGCGCGTGCTGGCCGGCATTTCGGTCACGATCGCCCTGCTGCTGCTCGGCCTGTTCTACGTGCACAGCGGCTCGCTCCGCACCCGCGGGCGCTCCATGCTGGCGGTGGTCGTGTACGCGGCGGCCACCGCGGCGGTGTGGATCATCTACGACTACACGCAGCAGTACCTGACGATCACGACGCTGCTGGTCGGCGCACTGCTGATCCTCGGCATGCTGGGCGTCATCGCGGTCCTGTTCGCCGAAGCCCACGAGTGGGCGGAGGCGCACTGGATCCGCGCGCATTCGCGCCTGCTGGCGCCGCGCCGCCTGGAACGCACCGCCCTGCCCAAGGTGTCGGTGCACGTGCCGGCGTACAACGAGCCGCCCGACATGCTGATCGAAACGCTCGATGCGCTGGAGGGGCTCGACTATCCGGATTTCGAAGTGCTCCTGATCGACAACAACACACGCGATGAAGCCGTGTGGCGCCCGGTCGAGGCGCACTGCGCCCGGCTCGGCCCGCGCTTCCGTTTTTTCCACGTCAGCCCGCTCGCGGGCTTCAAGGCGGGCGCGCTGAACTTTGCACTGGCGCAGACGGCCCCGGAGGCCGAGGTCATCGCGGTCATCGACAGCGACTATCGCGTCGATCCGGGCTGGCTCCGTGACCTGGTGCCCGGCTTCAAGGATCCGAACATGGCGATCGTGCAGGCCCCGCAGGACTACCGCGACGAGCACGAGAATGCCTTCAAGTCGATGTGCTACGCGGAATACCGCGGCTTCTTCCACATCGGCATGATCACGCGCAACGAGCGCAACGCGATCATCCAGCACGGCACGATGACGCTGGTGCGCTCACGGCTCCTCGCCGCGCTGGGCGGCTGGGCGGAGTGGTGCATCTGCGAGGACGCGGAACTCGGCCTGCGCGTCTTCGAGGCCGGCTACCAGGCCACCTATCTGCCCCTCAGCTATGGCCGCGGACTGATGCCCGATTCTTTCATCGACTACAAGAAGCAGCGCTTTCGCTGGGCCTACGGTGCGATGCAGATCCTGCGCTACCACGCGCGCGCGCTGCTGCGGCCCGGCAGCAGCACGCTGACCGCGGGCCAGCGCTACCACTTCGTCGCCGGCTGGCTGCCCTGGATCGCCGATGGACTGAACCTGCTGTTCAACGTGGCGGCGATCGGCTGGTCGGTGGCGATGATGCTCCGGCCCACGCGCATCGATCCGCCGCTGCTGATGTTCTCGGTGCTGCCCCTCTCGCTGTTCACCTTCAAGCTGGTGAAGCTCGTGCACCTCTACACCCACCGCGTCGGCGTCGGCCTGCGGCAGACCTTTGCCGCCGCGATCGCCGGCCTGGCGCTCTCGCACACCATCGGGCGCGCGGTGCTCAAGGGGCTGGTCACGCACGGCGAACCGTTCTTCCGGACCCCGAAGCGCGCCGGGCGGCATGCGCTGCTGCTGGCCCTGGCCGGCGCCTGGGAAGAAGGGGCGATGATGCTGATGCTGTGGGGCGTCGCCTTCGGCCTGTACTCCCTGCCGACGGAATTCACCAGTCCGGATCGGACGATGTGGCTCATCGCCCTGCTGATCCAGTCGATTCCCTACACGGCAGCGGTGCTGGTGTCGCTGGCCAGTGCCCTCAACCTGCCGGCGGCACTGCTGGAGCGCCGCGTTGCCGAGGCTGTGCAAGCAACGTGACCAGGCACCGCTCGGCCCTGATTCCCGGGATCTGCAGCGGGCGCACGCCGGCAAGCTGCCAGCCGGCGCTCAGCGCGGCGAGTGCGGCGAGTTCCTTGTCGGGGTGCCGGCCCTTGTAGGCAATCAGGCGGGTGCCGGCCGCTGCGAGCGGGCGCGCCAGGCGTGCGAGTTCGGGCAGCGGGGCGAGGGCGCGCGCGACGATCGTGTCGAAGGGCGGGTCGGGAGGCAGCGCCTCGGCGCGCGCGTGGAGCGCGCGCACATTGGGCAGAGCCAGCGCGCGCGCCGCGTGCTCGACGAAGCGGATCTTCTTGGCGGTGCCGTCGATGAGCGTGAACTCGCGCTCCGGATTCACGATGGCGAGCGGCAGGCCCGGAAAACCGGCACCGGTGCCCAGATCGGCAATTCTCGTGCCCTGCAGCTCGTTGCTGGCGGCCAGGCTGTCGAGCAGGTGGCCGGCGATCATCGCCGCGCGGCCGGTGATGCGGGTGAGGTTATAGGCGCGGTTCCACTGCTCGAGCTCATCGAGCAGCTGCAGGAGCTGTCCGGCCTGGACCGCCCCGATCCTCACCCCAAGCTGTGCGGCACTGCCGACTAATGCGTTCACGCTGCTCGCCTGCATGGGTTGCCTTGTACGCGATAGAGGGCACAATGCCTACTGTCTGCACTTCCCGGGAACGATAGCAGGGCAATGCTCCGGTTCAACTGCGTGGGCGCCGCGGCGCTGTGCCTGGCCTCGAGCCTGCTGGCCGCGGGCGCTCCGGCGATTGCGGCGCGCACGGCCGAGGGCGGCGCGGTGCTCGATGGCGTGCCGCCCGGCGATGCGGCGATCGCCACCGCGGTGGGCCGATATGCCGCGGCGGGCGAAGCGCGCCTGCTCGACTGGCTCAGTGACGGCGAACTGCTGATCGCGGCCCGCACGGATTCGCGTGAGCAGTTGCAGCGCCTGCGCGCCGCAGGTGGCGAGGCTCCGGTCCCGGCGAGCGTTGAAAAGGTGGGCACGGCCGGGGAGACCCTGCGCGCGGTGGGAGCGCCGGCCTTCCGCAGCGAGGCCCTGTTCCTGCTGCGCGCAGAGACCGGAGCGGACGGCGCCGCCGGCGCGGCCCTGTACCTGCAGCCTCTGGACGGCGGTGAAGCGCGCCTGCTGGTGAGCGCCGCGGCGCACCCGGGCACGCCGGTCTGGGCGCACGACGGTCGCAGGCTCGCCTTCAGCGCAATGCTGCGCGAGGGCCAAAATGCCGATCTGTACGTGCTCGATACCGCCGGTGGCAGCGAGCCGCGGCTGCTGGCCGCGGGCACGAGCGCCTCCTGGCAGGTGCTGGACTGGACCCGCGCCGATCGGGCCCTGCTGGTGCGCCGTCCGGTTCCGGGGGCGGGCGATGAACTGCTCATGGTGGACATCGAGACCGGCGCCCTGCGGCGCGTCGATGCCCCGGGAGAGCGTTCCCCGGGCTACGGGCACGTCGGCGAAGCGCAACTCTCCCCGGACGGCCGCGGCATTTATTTCATCACCGATCGTGGCAGCGATTTTTCCCAGCTGCGCTATGTCGATCTCTACGGCGCCGCCAACCAGCTGCTCAGCCTGCCCGTCAACCATGACGTCGAGCATTTCGCCGTCGGCCCCGACGGGCGGTATCTCGCCTACTCCTGGAACGAAGACGGTTATAGCCGCCTCACCGTGATCGATCGCAAGGCGGCGCTCGAGAGTGCTCCGGCGGAGCTGCCTGCCGGCGTGATCGCGGCGCTGAAGTTCGACCGCGGCGGCACCCGGCTCGCGCTCGAGCTCGCGCCCAGCGCTGCGCCGCGCGGTGTCTACGTGTACCAGCCCGCAGCGGGGGCGCTGGTGCGCTGGACACGCTCGGAACTGGGTGCGCTCAGTGCCGCGCAGCTGGTGGCTCCGCAGACGGTCCGCTTCCCGACCCTGGATCGCCCGGCCCGGAGCCCGCGCACGCTTACGGCGCTCCTGTACCGGCCGCGCAGCGCCGGGCCGCATCCGGTGCTGGTGATGCTGGGCGATGGGAGCGCGGGAGCGATGCCGCTGGCGCAGCTGGATCTGTTCGTGCAGTACTGCGTCACCGAACTGGGATTCGCCGTCGTCGTACCCGGGTTGCGCGACGGCGAGGCGGGCCTGCTCGACCTGGGCGCATTGCTGGCGTGGCTGGGCGCGCAGCGGGATCTGCAGCGCGAGCATGTGCTGCTGCTGGGCCGGGGCGCCGGCGGCAGCCTCGCGCTCACCGCACTGGGGCTCTACAGCGATCGGCTGGCCGCGGCCGTCAGCATCGACGGCAACGCCACGAGCGCGCAGCTCGCGCCGATCCGCGCTCCGGTACTGCTGGTGCGTGGCCTGCTGGATCCGCCGCTGGACGCCGGTGCCGCCGAGCAGCTGCTGTGGCGGCTGCGCAGCGCCAAAATCAGGACGTGGTTCATCGCGCCGCGCGAATCCGGCGGCAGGCTCAGCGGCAGCGCGGACCTGGATGAGGTCCGGCGCGTCATCGCGCAGTTCCTCCTCAGCAGTCTCGGCCCCTGATCTACAGCCAGTTGCGGCGCAGGACGGTCTTCAGCGCCGGACGCTGCGCGCCGTAGTAGTCGGCCACGGCCTTGATGTCCGCCGCGGACAGCTGCCCGACAAAGGGCGCCATGACCGGGTTCTTGCGATCGCCCTTCTGATACTCGAGCAGCGCGCGCATCAGGTAGTCGGCGTGCTGGCCGCTCAGGGTGGGGTAATCGCCGGTGATGCCGACGCCATCGCGTCCGTGGCAGGCCGAGCACAGCTCCGCGACCTTGGTGGGCACGG
>DASWFL010000174.1:0-4981 GCA_036394255.1 Steroidobacteraceae bacterium | reverse complement strand
GATCACCTTGCGCGCATAGTCGCGCTCGGAGATCACGCCGACGAGCTTCTCGCCCGTCATCACCAGCAGGGCCCCGACGCTGTATTCGGCCATCAGGCGCACCGCCTCCAGCACCGGAGCGTCCGGTCCGACGCTGTAGATGGCCCGAGGCTTGCGACCCAGTAATTGCGCAGCGGTAGCCATGGCTCCCTCCTCGACTTTCCAGTCGTTCAGGCCACTTCGACGATCAGCAACGCTCCCTCAACGGACGTGACGCGCACCGGGGTACCGGCAGGCAGATCCGGGCCGCGCACCTTCCAGTGCCCGTCACCGACCTTCGCCTTGCCGTAACCCTGCAGGATCGGCTCGCTCAGCACGCAGACCTTGCCGATGTATTGCGCGGCACGCTGATTGAGGTTCGGCAGCTCGGAAGTCTCCGGATGCGTGCGCTTCCAGCTGCGCCACAAAGCCAGTGCCGCGACGGACAGTCCACCGAACAGCACCAGCTGCAGCTGCCACGGCAGCGGGATCACCAGCAGCAGCGTGCCCACGACCGCAGCGGCGGCGGCAAACCAGATCGCCACGGCGCCCGGGGCCAGCGCCTCGACGATGCCGAGCGCGGCGGCGGCAATCCACCAATGCCACCACTGCAGCCCGGAAGCGAATTCGATCATCGCAAGCGCCCCGCCTACCGCTACCTGGCGCCGCCCGATGGCTGCAGGCGCATGGCATCCTTCGCCAGTTCGGCAATGCCGCCGACCGACGCCAGCAGGCCCGCGGCCTCCACCGGCATGAAGAACACCTTCTGGTTGGGCGATGTGGCGAAATCCTTCATCGCGTCGACATACTTCAGCGCCACGAAATAGTTGATCGCCTGCACGCTGCCCTTGCCGATGGCGTCCGAGACCACGGTGGTCGCCTTGGCCTCCGCCTCGGCGGAACGCTCGCGAGCTTCGGCGTTGCGGAACGCGGCTTCGCGCGCGCCCTCGGCCTTGAGGATCGCGGCCTGCTTCTCGCCCTCGGCCTTGAGGATCGCGGCCTGGCGGAAGCCCTCCGCATCGAGGATGTTGGCGCGCTTGTCGCGCTCGGCCTTCATCTGCCGGCCCATCGACTCGATCAGGTCTGCGGGCGGCTGGATGTCCTTGATCTCGATGCGCGTGACCTTGATGCCCCAGGGCATGGTCGCGTCGTCGACCACGCGCAGCAGGCGGTGGTTGATGTCATCGCGCTTGGACAGCGTCTCGTCCAGGTCCATCGCACCGACGACGGTGCGGATGTTCGTCATCGTCAGGTTCACCGTCGCCAGGCGCAGGTTGTCGACCTCGTAGGCCGCCTTCGCGGCATCCTGCACCTGGTAGAACACCACGGCGTCGACGCCGACCATGGCGTTGTCCTTCGTGATCACTTCCTGGCGCGGCACGTCGAGCACCTGCTCCATCATGTTCATGCGCCGCCCGACACCCTCGAAGAAAGGCGTGATCAGGTGAAAGCCCGGCTCCAGGGTTTTCTTGAAGCGGCCGAAGCGCTCGAGCGTGTACTGAAAGCCCTGCGGCACGGTCAGCCAGGCCTTGGACACGAACACCAGCAGCGCGACCAGAAGAATGATCGGCAGAAAATTGAACTCGAGGCCAAACATCGGCGGCATCCCCGGTATTCGCTATAAGTAGACGATCAACATAGCACGTCGGGCCATGACCGGCAGTTGTTGCAGCGCAGTAAAACCTACCCCGTGCGGCGGCGGCGGCCCAGGTGCACCAGGAGTATCGACACCGCGGCGGGCGTGACGCCCGGGATCCGCCCGGCCTGGCCGAGCGTGGCGGGGCGGATCTCGCCGAGTTTCTGGCGCACCTCGTTCGACAGCCCGCCGAGGCGCCCGTAATCCAGGTCCGCGGGCAGCAGCGTGTCCTCTTGCCGGCGCGCGCGTTCGATGTCCTCCTGCGCGCGCTCGATATAGCCGTGGTAGCGGGCGCGAGCCTCGAGCGCAGGGCCGAGCTGCGCCTGCACGCGTGCGTCGGGCGCGGGCAGCGCCGCCTCATCGGCCGTGAGGGCCGGCGGACCAATCAGCTCCAGCAGATCCTCGTAGCGCAGTCCTGGCCGGCGCAACAGCTCGAGGGCCGACAGATCGCGAGTCAGCGGCGTGCCGGCGAGCGCGCGAGCGCACCAGGCCGCGTCGGGTTCGCCGGCGCGGATCCGCCGTGACTCGAGCCGCCGCAGTTCGTCATGCACGGCGCTGCGCTTGCATTCGAAGAAGCGCCAGCGTTCATCGTCGACCAGGCCCAGTTCGCGGCCGGTGGGCGTGAGCCGCTCGTCGGCATTGTCCTCGCGCAGCAGCAGGCGATGCTCGGCCCGGCTCGTGAACATGCGATAGGGCTCGGCCGTACCCTGCGTGACCAGGTCGTCCACCAGCACACCCAGATAGGCCTCGCTGCGCTTTGGAATCCACGGCGAATGCCCCTGCACCGCGCGCGCGGCGTTGAGACCGGCGAGCAGGCCCTGTGCCGCGGCTTCTTCGTAACCGGTCGTGCCGTTGATCTGGCCGGCGAAATACAGCCCGCGGATCCGCTTCGTTTCCAGCGAGGCCGACAGGTCGCGCGGATCAAAAAAATCGTACTCGATCGCGTAGCCCGGCCGCGTGAGGTGCGCCCGCTCCAGCCCCAGGATGCTGTGCACGAACTGCTGCTGCACATCGAAGGGCAGGCTCGTGGAAATGCCGTTCGGATAGACCTCATGCGTCGCCAGGCCCTCGGGCTCGAGGAAGATCTGGTGCGAGCTGCGCTCCGAAAATCGATGGACCTTGTCCTCGACCGAAGGGCAGTACCGCGGCCCCGTTCCCTCGATCCGGCCGGTGAACATCGGCGAGCGGTCGAAGGCTGCGCGGATGATGTCGTGTGTGCGCTCATTAGTATGAGTTATGTGACAATCAATCTGCGCTGGGTGCTCATTGGCGCTCCCAAGGAACGAAAACACCGGCAGGGGCGCATCGCTGGGCTGGGCGACCAGCTGCGAATAATCGATCGTCCGGCCGTCGATCCGCGGCGGCGTTCCGGTCTTCAGCCGGCCCACCCGCGGCATGCGTTCGCGCAAACGCGCGGCCAGCGCATTGGAGGGTGGATCGCCCGCGCGGCCGCCCTGGTGCTGCTCCAGTCCGACGTGAATGCGCCCGCCCAGGAAGGTGCCCACGGTGAGCACGACGGCACGCGCCTCGAACACCACTCCCGTCAGGCTGACCACACCACGGACCGCATCGCCCTCGAGCACCAGATCGCTGGCCTCCTGCTGAAAGAGGCTCAGACCCGGCT
The DNA here is from genome assembly GCA_036394255.1 of Steroidobacteraceae bacterium. Classification (GTDB taxonomy): domain Bacteria; phylum Pseudomonadota; class Gammaproteobacteria; order Steroidobacterales; family Steroidobacteraceae; genus FEN-1191. The sequence continues at coordinate 1,703 of DASWFL010000174.1, read as the reverse complement.
GGTTCTCCAGCAGGCCCCGCATCGCCTGCTTGTAGAGCGTTCGATCCGCCTGCGCGCGCGTCGCCCGCACCGCCGGACCCTTGCTGGCGTTGAGGGTGCGGAACTGGATGCCGGCGCGGTCAGCGGCCCGCGCCATCGCCCCGCCGAGCGCGTCGATCTCACGCACCAGGTGGCCCTTGCCGATGCCCCCGATCGCCGGATTGCAGCTCATCGCGCCGAGCTGCTCGAGGTTCTGCGTCAACAGCAGCGTCCGCGCGCCGGTGCGCGCCGCGGCCAGCGCGGCCTCGCAGCCGGCGTGCCCGCCGCCGATGACGATGACATCGAAACGATCCGCGTGATGCATGGCGCCAATTCTACCGCGATCCTGCGCCGGCTCACGAAGCGCCTGGCCGCAAGCTGCCGAGTGCGCTGTGTCTGTGGCCCGATTCCAGGCGTTACATGTAACGCGTTACATGTAACGGCTGTTCTGGAAAGAGGATGCCCTACACGCCGGGCTCGCCAGGCTCGCCGGGCCCGCCGGGCCGCGAGCCCGGTGCAGACCTCCCACCTAGCCCTGTGCCAGCATCCTGAGCACCGCGGTGCGGGCACCCGAGGCGTGTATGGGCAGGGCGAGCACATCCCCCGGCCGCGCCCAGGCGAGGGCAAGTTGCACGGCATCGAGCTCGCTCGCGCGCATCGGCAACGCCGCTTCGGGCAGGCCCAGGCGCAACAGCTCCGTGCGGATGATGAGCGGCACATCGCCGGCCGCCCGGCCGCGCAGATGCGCCTCGTCCTCCTTGATCACGATCAGCTCGGGCTGGAAATCCGCCGCGACGCGCGCCAGCTCCCGCACGTCTTCATCCAGTCTGTTGCCGGCGTGACCGAGCACCAGGCCCAGGCGGCCCTGCGGCGCCCGCATGGTGGAGGCGACCTCGAGGAAGCCGCGCAGGCCGTCGGGATTGTGGGCGTAGTCGAGCAGGACGCGCACGCCGGCGGCATCGAAGCGCATCATCCGGCCCGGATTGTCCTCGAGCCTGGCGCCGAAGCGCGCGTACACGGCCGCGATGACGGCCGGCGCCACGCCGAGCGCGGCGGCCGCCAGGGCCGCGCCGGCGAGGTTGGCGATGTTATAGCCGGCCCTGCCCTCGATCGTGAGGGGCATGGCCGCCACCGCACCCAGGTCATGTACCTGACCGTGCTCGTGCCGGGCGCCGCTGCTGAGCTGCAGCCGGCCGGCGCGCACGCCGCAGGTCGCGCCGCCGAGCGCACGATGGGCCTGCAGCAGTGCCAGGTCGAAGTCGAGCGCGAACCACGCCAGCGGCGGTGCCCGGCCAAAGCGGCGCGTCAGGCCTTCCGCCTTGGCGCGCAGCGTCGCATCGTCGGCGTTCAGGACCAGCAGCCCGTTTTCAGGCAGCACGGCGGCGATCGACAGTTTCGCGTCGGCCAGGCCATCCAGGTCATCGATGCCGTACTCGCCGAAATGATCGGCACTGATGTTGGTGAGCAGCGCCACCCGCGCCCGGGTGATCGCCACCCCGCGCCGCAGAATGCCGCCGCGCGCCACCTCGAGTATGGCGACTTCGGCGCGCGGCTCGCGCAGCACGCGACGCGCGCCGGCGGGCCCGGAATAGTCTCCCTGCGCGAGCGCCTCGCCGCCGACGAACACGCCGTCCGTGCAGTTGTAGGCCGCGCGCCAGCCCTGCTCGCCGGCACAGGCCGCCAGC
>DASWFL010000173.1:0-2900 GCA_036394255.1 Steroidobacteraceae bacterium | reverse complement strand
CATATCGTCACGCTTTCCCGAGAAGACGGACGGCGACTTCTCGCTTGGCCGCGCGGCGTGGGTCGGAGCGGTGCAGGGCCTGTGTCTGCCGTTTCGAGGCTTCTCGCGCTCCGGCGCCACGATCTCGACCGGTCTTTTGCTGGGCGTGAGCCGCCGGCGCGCGGAAGAGTTCAGCTTTGCGCTGGCCGTGCTGCTGACCCCCCCGGTGATCGCCCGGGAAGCCTATCGACTGTACAAGGCACTGGCCCCCGGCTCCGCGACGGTTCCCGAGGGGTTGATGCATTTCGTCGGTCCGAGCCTGCTTGGGATGGTGCTGAGCTTCCTGGCGGGCCTGGGCGCTCTGAAGTGGCTATCACGCTGGCTGGAGCAGGGCCATTGGCATTTCTTCGGTGTGTATTGCCTGTTCGCCTCGCTGGTCGTGCTCTGGATCGGTTGATTTCAGCCGTCGAGTTCCGGGTACCGGCGGAAGATGTCGTCATTGTTGAACGCCAGTCGACGGCCGGAGGCCACGTAGCGCCTGATCCGGGGGCGCGAGAAGACTTCGTCGTGCAGCGCGCGCAAACGAGGACACTGCCGCAACGCTGTGCGGCTCGCTGAGGGAAACGCGTAGCGCAGGCCCGCGACGATCTGTGCCGTCGACAGATCCACATACGAGACCCGCGCGCCGACCATCCATCGCCCGCCGGCCGGGTTGCACTTCAATACGCGCTCGAAATAGCCAAGGAATCTCGGCAGGCGGTTCACACGGAATTCCTTCGAGCGACGCCTCGCCTCGGCCTTCTGTTCCTCGTAGTACAAGCCACCGCCGAGCGGGTGATGGGTGTCGTGAATCTCCACGATGAAGTCCGCGATCGTGAGCTGCAGCTGGTGCGCCCACCGCTTGCCGGCCGCATCGCGCGGGGCAAGTTCCAGGCGATCGCCGAGAAACAGAAGGATGTTCGCCGTTTGTCCGATCAACTCCCGGCCCGCCTTCAGAAAGGGGGGAGCGAACGGCGGGCGCTCGAGATCGACGTCTTCGAGCCATCGCTGCAGGGCCGGCACGCCGCCACCGTCTTCTTCAGGCCTCAGAGCGACATCGACGTACGCCGCCGCCGCCGCTTCGAGCGCCAGGCGTACGAATTCCGCTCGTCCCTGGATGCCGGGCCAGTAGTAAAGCTCGTAGATCATCTCGAATTCCTCGATGAAGCGACGTCGAGCGTCATCCGAACCGGGTGCTGACGGTGCTCAACACGACGCACGTGGCAACGACGGCAACCGGTGGAGCCTTCCACCGTTCCAGCAACGCCAGGGCGAGGATCGCAATGGCCACGTCGGCTCCACTGCGGATCGCCGTGAGCCACACGGGGTTGTAGAGCGCAGCGCCCAGAAACCCGACCACCGCCGCGTTGACGCCGACAAGCCCCGCGCGCAGCCGGGGGTGGCGCGCGAGCTGGCTCCACAGCGAGGCGCCGGCAACGGCAATCAGCAAGCCTGGCAGGAAGATGAAGATCAGCGCGACAGCGGCGCCGAGCGCGGGCGCGCGAACGAAGTGGCTGGCCGCCCCCAGATAAGCGGCCAGTGCGAACAGTGGCCCCGGTACCGCCTGCGCCAGCCCGTACCCGGTCAGGAAGCTGTCGTCCGAGATCCAGCCGCCCGGCACCATCGCGTCGCGCAGCAAGGGCAGCACCACGTGGCCGCCGCCGAAGACCAGCGCGCCGGCGCGATAGAACAATGCAGCCAGCGCGAGCAGGCTGTGCGGAAACATGGCCGCCAGGATCGGCAGCTCGATCAGCAGCAGCCCGTACAGCGCAAGCGCGGCCCAAGCGGCCGCCGGCCGGATCGATATCGAAAGCGGCCCGGCTTGGAGCCTGCTGTCGCGGCAGAAAATCACGCCGCCCAAGGCTCCGATCGCGAGCGCGACCAGTTGCATCGATGGGCTGCCAGCCAGCAGCAACATCGAAGCGGCGGCGAGCGCGATGGCAGTGGTCGCCCGGTCCGGGCACAGCCTGCGCGCCATGTTCCATACCGCCTGCGCGACAACGGCCACCGCGACCAGTTTCAGCCCCTGCACCGCTGCCTGCGCAGTCGGGCTTTGCACGCGCGCCGCCAACGCCGCGCAGGCGTACAGCAGCAGCGCCGAGGGCAGCGTGAACCCAAGCCACGCGGCCAGAGCGCCCGGCCATCCAGCGTGGCGCAGGCCGACCAGGAACCCGACCTGACTGCTGGCCGGTCCGGGAAGAATTTGACAGAGCGCGACCAGGTTGCCGAGTTCTTCGCCGGTCAACCACTTGCGTTGCTGCACGTAGGTGCGCTCGAAATAACCCAGGTGCGCCATGGGGCCGCCGAACGAGGTCAATCCCAGTTGCAGCGAGGCCAGCAGAACTTCTCCGGCCCGCTTCACGCGTGGTGTCCCGTGCGGCTGCCGCGCATCGGACTGCCCGGCGCGGGTGGCGTCGATTGACGGCCGGTTATATCGAGCTCTTCACGGTCGATGGCCTGCTCGACCGGATCGCGCTGAGGGAGCGCATTCAAGAGATCGGAAAGCATTGACCGCAAGCCGTAGCGTCGACCGGCTTGGGCCCTCCGATCAGGTCAGGCATCGCAGCACGCTTGTCGCTGCATCGGCGGGCATTTCACCGACCCGAACGAACAGAACACGCAGCAGTCGCCTGGTTTCGGCCGCAGCAGGGCCTTGCAATGGGAACACTCGTAGAAGAACCAGCATGAATCGGTCGGCATCGTTTCCAGCCTGGCGACCCCGCAGTGCGGGCAGGTCAACACGGATTCGAGAACAGCGGCGCCCATTCCGACTGAATTTTGCGCCCTTTGCCCATGTCCTGCATATTGAGCGCCCTCAGGGCAGGGGGCGCATGATTCGCAGCACCGGGTGCCCGCCCAGGTTCCTGATCGGGAAATACGCC
>DASWFL010000172.1:0-3042 GCA_036394255.1 Steroidobacteraceae bacterium | reverse complement strand
AACCATCACCAGCCCCATCGACACCAACAGCGTCCACCTCAACACGGGTGCCTTCAATTCTGCCCAGGTGAAGAGCAGCAGTGCATAGGCGACTGCGTACAGGCGCCCGAGTTCATTGGGGTGCGCCCCGAGCGGCAACAGGGCATCGCGCGACCAGATCCGCAGCACGCCGATCGTGACCCCGGACTGGAGAATGAACACGATGGCCATCGAACCCATTACCCAGATCGAGATCAGCGCGGGCACCAGGAACTTCTCCGGTTTCTCCGACTTCGCCTCCGCGGCCCCGACTAGCAGCGCAAATACCACCAGGAATAGCGGCTTGACCACCAGGTCGCGGACGTAGCCGGCCGTGCTGTCAAAGGAGATGCTGCCATCTATGAAGTAGCCGTGCGCGATGTCGCCGACATGGCGCGAACCCAGCGCGCCGGCGACGAGGAACGGCACGATGTACAGCCACAGCAGCGGGGGCGGTATGAAGCGACGGATACTACGGTCAGAGAGCCCGTGCAACAGGCACGAGCCGAGCGTCCCAAGCAGCAGCAGATTCAGGGGATTAAGGCCGGTAATCCCTAGCATCGCGTGAGGAAATACGGCGCTTCTGGAAAACGGCATCAATAGGATGAGCAGCACTACCCCGATGCGAAAGTCGAGCAGAATAAAAATACAGCCGAGTAGCGAGACAAACAGGTAGAGGGCGTTCAGCTCGGCGACCGCCACCGCGGATCCCCAGAAGGCGCCGAACAGCGTGAGGCCTCCGAACACGGAGATGTTCAACGCGATCCGGCGCCATGACCTGGCGTCACCGGCCAACCCGTCTGGCACCCAGGACCAGGGGCGCGCTGCGGTTCGCCGTGCGTTCGAGGAAGCTGCAGACATAGGTGACTTCCCGGTCTCAGGAAGACACAGAACCGAGCAGCCGGCGGGCCTCGCCTCGTCGCATCCCTCCAAGCAGCGCGCCGATGAATTCCTCGTGCCCCTTGAAGGCTAGCGTCGGGTTGGTGGAAATGGTGGATACCCTGACCAGCATCCCGTCCGGGATCCGGCCGGACAATCCGAACCTCAACTGCACCATGAGCCGATCCAGCCGGCCAAGGAGCACGCGGTCTCCCATAGTAAGCCAGTAGGTCACGGGCTCGGACCTCTGACCCCGTACGGCAAGCATGCGCGTCACGGGGATCGCCTCGCCGTGCAAGCGCAGGGTGTCGTGCGACAGGTGCCTGATCTCGAATCCCTGCGCCGCGTAGCAAACCTCCTGCAGATGCGCTTTCAACGCGTTGCTTTGATCGCCTCCGTAGGCAACCGTTAACATCACGCGTTCGCCACGGCTGTTGACATACGTGCGGCTCACGATCTGCGCGTATAGCGCTTTGAGGTCGGCCTGGACATCGGGCGTTGGGGGAATCGGGACAACGCTCGGGTCCACCATCCAGTCGCCGAATGAGCGCAGAATGATCTCTTCGAGATCAAAGGTCGCTTTGTCCTGCTGCACGCGTGACGGCTTGAGCGCGAGGGCAGCGCCGGCGGCGAGCACCATGACAGCACCCACCAGCAGGAACTTCCAGTCGATGTATTTCATGTCGACGCCGCCGATCTGCCTAAAGCTGGCATCCGACGCAGCAGGGCATCGAGCCCGAGCAGCAGCAGCAGCGCGATCGCGAACAGGGTCATCCCCGCGAATCCGTGCAGGAAGCTCTGTGCCACCTCGTCCCCAAAATGAAAAGTAATGAGGGTCAGGATCAACACTCGCACGAAGTTCGCCGCGAGCGCGATCGGGAGGATACTGGCGAGCAGACACACAGTGCGGGCGATGTTGCCGGACGCGGTGAGGTAGAGGTACAGGAGCCCCAGCGCTGAAAGGGTGTAGAGCGAGTTCAGCCCGGAGCAGGCGTCGGTCACCAGCAGTTGATACTGCCCGATGCTGAGCATGACCCCGCTTCGGGCGATGGGATAACCCAACTCGTAGAGGACAGACTCGACCATCTGGGAAACCATGCTCTTGAGCGGCCCGGTAATGGACGCGATGACGAAGCCGGGGAGCGGCACAAGAAAAATTAAAAAAACCAATGGAAGCCACAGCCGCGCCATGGCGCGCCAACCCAGGAGCAGCAAGACCGTGCCGGCGAAAACCGGGATTTGAGAGCCGACTTCGAACTGGGCTATGCCCTGTGACCGGCCGACGGCGTAAAGCATCAGCCCGAGAGCCAGCGCCGCGCTGCCCGCAAGCAACGCGCTCTTTTCCGCCTCGCCGGCGAGCATGCCGCGCTGTCGCCACGCCAGCCACGCTACGACAGCGAGTATGATCGGCCCGTGGGCGTCGGCCTCGTACCTCCATAGGCCGCGCGCCAGATCGATATACGTCGGCACATACATCACCGCCAGACCCAGCACCACAGGCAGCCAGCGGCGCGGGCCCTCCACCTCCTGTTGCGGAAGAACCTGCTGCTCCAGAACCAGGGACATTCCGGCCGTTCCGGTTCAAAACGCGTTGAGCACGGTGCCGACGATGCGGGCCCCGGTATTGTTCAGCTCCCGGATCACACCAGTCGTGTCGGCGAGGCGGGTGCGGTCCTTGCGGGCGAGCACCATGACGCTGCCCGCCTGGAAAGCCACGCTTTGCGCATCCGCGTAGGGCTTGGCGGGCGGCGTATCGATGAGGATGACATCGAACTCGGTCCGCAATTCCTGCAGCAGATCGGCGAGGACATGGCGCGAGAGCAACTCCTGTGGATTGGGCGGGCACGCGCCGGCGGGGAGGAGCGAAAGCGGCCCGAATTTCGGGATTGGCACTACGGCACCAGCATCAGCGCGCCCGGAGAGGACCGCCGATAGGCCGAACCGGTCAGGGACGTCGAAGATCTGGTGCTGCCGCGGGGCGCGCAGGTCGGCGTCGATCAGAAGGGTGCGTTCGCCAAGCTGCGAAAAAAGGGCGGCGAGGTTGGCAGTCACGTAACTGCGCCCTTCGCCGGAGCCCGGGCTGACGATCGCCAGCACCCGGTGCCGGACTTCGGCTTTGGACCAGCGGATCAGCAACTGCGTCCA
>DASWFL010000171.1:0-6816 GCA_036394255.1 Steroidobacteraceae bacterium | reverse complement strand
CGGCCGCCTGGCCGCGAGACTGCGATCGGGCCGCTCCTGGCGCGTGCTGGCACACACGGGCTGGATACAGGGCGCCACGGACTGGCCGCAGCACGCCGGACTGAAACTCCAGGATCTGGGCATCGCCGTGCCGGGCTTGAGCGGCAGTGTCTACGTGGAGCGTGGCCAGTACCTGCATCTGGGCTTCGACCTGCGCCTCGGCGCCAATCCGCCCTGGTCCTTGAGCGAACTGCGCAAGGTGAAGTTCAACGAGAAGAACTACTTTGATCACCCGGGCTTCGGCGTCATCGCCATCGTCAGCCCGGCGCGCCCGTCCAGGGGCACTGAGACGGGGACCCGGACGGGCGGCTAGACCCGCTGCGGCCGGACGGGCGAACTTCCGGCGGGCGCGGGGGACCATGAGCGCACCGAGGGCAGAAGCCACTTTCGAGGAGGGCCTTCACCAGGCGCACGCGGCGCTGCGCTCGGGCCGCGCCGCTACGGCGGAGCGCTGCCTGCGTGCGCTCGAGGCGCGCGCTCCCGGCGAGGTCAACTGCCTCTGGCTCCTGGGCGCTGCCCTGCTGGCACAGGAAAAGATCCCCGAGAGCATCGTGACGCTCGAAGGGGTGCTGCGCCGCGCACCCGATTTTGCACACGCGCGCGTGGATCTGTCGCGCGCTTACCGGTGCGCGGGCCAGGCCCAGCGGGCGCGCGAGGAGGTGCGGCATGTCCTTGAAAAAGAGCCGCTGCACTCACTGGCCTGGCTGGCCTACGGCGATGCCCTCGTCGATCTCGAGCAGTACGCCGACGCGCGCGTGGCCTTCGAGCGTGCGCGGCTCAGTGACCCGCAGCGACGGCGGGTGGAGGAGGCCACCGCCGCCCTGGTTGCAGAGGACCGGAAGACCTCCGAGCGCCTCTTCCGCGCCATCCTGCAGACGGACCCCAGTCACGTCGCGGCGCTGTGCGGCCTGGCGGCCCTGTCGCTCGCGGCGGACCGGGCCGAAGATGCCGAGCGCCTGCTGCGTCACGCCCTGAAGCAGTGCGCTTGCCATCCGCTCACGTGGCGGGGACTGGTGCAGGCGCTGCTGGCGCTCGGACGCCTCACCGAAGCGGAGGCGGGTGCACGGCGCCTGACCCGGATTGAGCCCGAGAACCCGCAGAGCTGGATCACGATCGGCTCGGTGGCGACGCGGCTCATGCGGCAGGAAGAGGCGCTGGAGGCCTACGAGCAGGCGGCACAGCTCAAGCCCGGGGAAGTGCGGCTGCGCATGTCGATCGGCCACATACACAAGACGCTCGGGCGGCGGCAGGACAGTGAGAGCGCCTACAAGGCGGCCCTGGCCATGGCTCCCGGATACGCGGAGGCGTACTGGAGCCTGGCGGACCTCAAGAACTACCTGTTCAGCGATGCCGAGATCGCCACCATGCAGCAGCTGCTCGCCAGCGAAAAGACCGAGCGGCCCGCTGCGGCACAGCTGAATTTCGCGCTCGGCAAGGCTCTTGAGCAGCGCCAGCATTACGCCGACGCCTTCGGCTATTACGCCCGCGGCAACGCGCTGCGGCGCCTCGACGCACCCTTCGATGTCGGGCAGTTTGAACGCCGCACGGCGCGGATCCGTGCCTTCTTCGATGCGACTTTCTTTGCCAGGCACGCCGGCAGCGGGGATCCGAGTCCCGCACCGATCTTCATCGTGGGCCTGCCGCGCTCCGGTTCCACGCTGGTGGAACAGATCCTCGCCAGCCACTCGCGCGTGGAGGGCACCATGGAACTGCCCAATATCATCACCATCACGCACCAGTTTGACGACATGGTCGCGGGCCGTGACGGCTATCCCGAGACGGTGGGCACCGCCCCGGCCGGGTTGTTCGCCGCGCTCGGCGGCCGCTATCTCGGGGAAACCGCGCCGCTCCGCACGGGACGGGAGCGCTTCACCGACAAGCTGCCCAATAATTTCAGCCACGTCGGGCTCATTCACGCGATCCTGCCGCATGCGACCATCATCGATGCGCGCCGTCATCCGATGGACTCATGCTTCAGTGTCTACAAGCAGCACTTCGCCGAAGGGCAGACCTTCAGCTACGATCTGGAGGACCTCGGCCGTTACTACCGCTGCTACCTGTCCCTCATGGACCACTGGGATGCGCTCCTGCCGGGCAAGGTGCTGCGCTTCCAGTACGAGGACCTGGTGCGCGATCCGGAACCGAATATCCGCCGGCTGCTGGATCATTGCCGGCTGCCCTTCGAGGCTGCGTGCCTGTCCTTCCACGAGACGCGGCGTTCCGTGCGCACCGCGAGCGCCGAGCAGGTGCGCCAGCCGCTCTACAGCTCGGGCGTCGGTTACTGGCGCCATTTCGCCGCGGAGCTCGAGCCCCTGCGCCGCGCGCTCGGTGACAGTCTCGATCGACTGGCTGTTGACTGGGCAGGTCCGCTCAAAGGATGATCGCGCGGTACCAAAGACCACGGGTAAGCGCGAAATTAGAATATCAAGCGCTCAGGGAGTCTGCCAATGCGTACACGCAAACGGAATCACAGGGCACCCGGTCTGATCAGGGCGTCTGCCGCGGAGGCACGCGGTCCCTGCTCGGCGATCGGCCTGGCCGTAGCGGCGGCCATTGCCGGGCTGGCGGCACCGGCTACACCGGCGCTGGCGGCGGAAGCGGACAACTCGTCAACGGGGCGCCTCGAGGAAGTGATCGTGACGGCACGCAAGCGCGAGGAGAACCTGCAGGACGTGCCTCTGAGCATTGACGTGCTGTCCAAGAAGGACATGAGCAACCTGGCCATCGCAGGGTTCGATGACTATGCGGAAAAGGTACCGTCCATTTCCTTCATCAGCGTGGGCCCGGGTACGCAGTTCCTGGTCATGCGCGGTGCGTCCGACGGCAGCAATCCGACCTACTCGAATGCCTCTGCGACGGGATTTTTCGTCGACGACATGTCGACGAGCTGGGCCGGCGTACAGCCGGACCTGCACCTCTACGATATCGAGCGCATCGAGGTGCTGAACGGGCCGCAGGGCACGACCTATGGCGCAGGTTCCATGTCCGGCGCCATTCGCTACATCACCAACAAGCCCGACGTGAGCGACTTCAGCGCCGGCGTGGACTTCGGTGGCGGCACCATTCGGGGAGGGCAGCAGAACTGGACCTATGAGGGATTTCTGAACGCCCCGATCATTCCAGGAAAGCTCGCGTTGAGGGTTTCCGCGTACAGCGACTCCCATGGCGGCTTCATCAATAACCGGCTGACCACACGCACCTGGGTCAATACAGCCGTGTCCGACAACGCGGCTTGGGCGGGCAACAACTACAACCGCGAGCATGCCGAGGGTGGCCGGATCGCATTGAAGGGGGTCCTCAACGATAAATGGAGCGCCACGCTCACCTACAGCTATCAGCACCAGACCGCCCACGGGGCCTGGGACGAAGATCCAAACCTGCCGCCCCGGACTGTCGAGCGCTTCGGGCCGGAGAGCCACCACTTCGAGGCCAAGACGCTTGATTTCCACGTCGACGGCGACATCGGCATCGCGGACCTGGTCTTCGCGAGCACCTACTGGGCGCTGCCTACGCGCCAGCTGAACGAGTACTCACAATACATCGAGAATTACCAGGGTGGCGCCAACGAAGGCGTCACCTGCCTGAATGATCCGGTCTACGGCGATCCCGCGGCGGGTTACGTTGGCTGCAATGTGCCGCTCCAGTACTACGAATATCACACCAACCCGGAGCGCTGGTCGCATGAGCTGCGGCTCGTCTCCAAACCGGGCGGAAGCTTCCACTGGCTCGGCGGCCTGTACTGGGAGAAGACCCAGGACAAGAACTCGGGCAGCACCTACTACATGCCGGGGCTGCGGACGAACAGTCCAGCGTTTTATTATTACAACTACTATGCCGGCACCGCGCCAGGCTCCACCTCACTTCCCCCGGGGGAGTGGTACGCCTACCAGACGATTTCGGACTACAAGCAGACCACCGAGTTTGCCAACATCAGCTTCGACCTCACCGATAAGTTCACCGTCGAAGCGGGCGCGGTGCATTTCCATTCGGATTTCAGCTACTACAGCCCGTTTGGCCAGTTTGCTTACGCGGCGACGGCTCCGGCGCTGTCAGTGGGCTCATCGCAAAAATGGAACGGGAAGCTTGGCGTCAAATACAAACTCACCAACGAGGTGATGGTGTACGCCAACTTCGCACAAGGGTTTCGCGACGGCGGTACGAATTCAGGATTCCCCCAGAGTTGCTACAACAATGGCGTGCCGCACGACTACGTGCCTGACACACTCGACAATTACGAACTCGGCTGGAAATCCACGGGCCTGCAGGGCCACCTGCTGTGGAACGGCGCGGCCTACCGGATGAACTGGAAGCAGCTGCAGACGATCATCTACGACCCGGGCATATGCCCCCCGAGCAGTTTCTACGTCAACGTCGGAGACGCGCGCATCCAAGGCGCAGAATCGAACGTCGAGTACAAGCTGGACGAGCACTGGTCGCTCCAGGCGGCGGCCAGCTACACGGATTCGCATTTGATCTCCAGCCCATACGTCGCATTCCAGCCCAACGTGGGCGAGCGGCTGCCCTTCGTGCCGTACTTCAGCTGGAGCTGGAACCTGCGCTACGAGCATCCGCTGACCGCGGGCCTGCGCGGCTACGCGCAGATCGACATGGCGCACAAAGGGAACGTGTGGGACGACCTGCATATCGTGGGCTCGCACGGCTTGCCCAGGATCCTGCAGCCCGGCTACAACATCGCGAACCTGCGCTTTGGGCTCAATCCCGCGGGCGGCCGCTGGCTCGCCGAGCTCTACGTCACCAACGTCGCTGACGAGAATGCAATCGTCTACAGCAACACCTACAACTTCGATCTGCGCGAGACGACGAATGAGCCGCGCGTCATTGGCCTGCGCCTCAACTATCGTTTCGGCAAGGAAACCAATTCGCAATAGCACGCACCGACCGCTGCGGCGGGTGCTTCCCGGGGTCATGAAGACTCACCTCTCCCCTGTCGCTTGCTTGCTTTCACTGGGCCTTGCGATCGCCGCCGCGGCCGCAGAGCCGCCGGCGGACCTGATTCTGCTGCACGGCAGGATCCACACGCAGGACCCCAACCGCAGCGTCGTGCAGGCGCTGGCGCTCCGCGGTAACTCGATCGCCGCCGTCGGAACGGATCAGGCGCTGAGCGCCTTGCAGGGGCCGAAGACGCGGACGATCGATCTGGCGGGCCGTACGGTGCTGCCGGGCATGATCGATGCGCACGTCCATCCCGCCGAGGGCGCGCGGGACAGTGGCAAGTGCAGCCTCGAGGACAAGACGCTGACGCCCGCCCAGATCAGGACAACCGTGGCCGCGTGCCTCAGGGAGCATCCCGGCGATACTGCTGCCTGGTTCGAGGTCGTCCAGGTCAACCCGACCGGACTGACGCTCACGCGCCAGGATCTCGACTCGATGCTGCGCGACCGGCCGATGATACTGAGTGGATCGGACGGTCACACGGTCTGGGTCAATTCCGCCGCGCTCAAGGCCGCTCACATCAGCGCGGCGACCCGGGACCCGGTCGGCGGCAGAATCGAGCGTGATCCGAACGGCAAGCCCACCGGCACGCTGCGGGATTCCGCGGCCAACGGAATCTGGGCCGTGAAGCCGGAGGCCAGCCTCGAGCTCGAAGCGTCCCAGCTGGAAAAGGTCCTCCAGGCGATGCACGCGACAGGCATCACCTCCGTGCAGGACGCGGCCGTCAATGATCATTACATGCAGATCTACAAGCGCCTGTACGATACCCATCGGCTGAACATGCGCGTGCGCGGCTCCTACAGCCTCGAGAGCCTGCACGAGTCCGCCGCAGCCCAGATCGACCAGGCGATCAGCTTTCGCGCGAAGTGGGCCATCGATCCGGAGTTTCTCCGTGCCGACGCCGTCAAGATCTTCGCCGATGGCGTAATAGAATATCCGACGCAGACGGCCGCGCTGCTTGAACCCTACCTCGACAGCCATGGCCATCCGAGCGGTAATCGCGGCCCTACCTATTACGCGCCGGACAAACTGAATCGCATCGTCGGCGCGGCCGACGCTGCCGGATTTACCGTCCACATCCACGCGATTGGCGATCGGGCCGTGCGTGAGGCACTGGATGCCTTCGCGGACTCGAGGAAGCACCGCGGACAGCTCGACAACCGCGACCAGATCGCCCATCTGGAACTCGTCGATCCTGCGGACTTCCCGCGCTTCAAACAACTGGGTGTCATCGCCAATTTTCAGCTCCTCTGGGCCGAGCGCGATCCCTACATCGTCAAGGGAACGCTGCCTTATCTGGGACCCCAGCGCATCCCTTATCTCTACCCGGCACGATCACTGCGGGACGCGGGCGCGCTGATTGCCGGCGGCAGCGACTGGAACGTCAGCAGCTTCAATCCCTTCGAGGCCATGGAGCACGCCGTCACGCGCTGCGAGAAGCGGGGCAAGGAGCCGCTGTTGCCCGAACAAGGCCTCGGGCTCCAGGACATCCTTGACGCCTACACGATCAATGCGGCTTTCGCGCTCCGGCAGGAGCGCACGACGGGGAGCCTGGAGCCGGGCAAGCGGGGCGATTTCATCGTGCTCGACCGGGACATCTTTGCGATCGACCCATTCAGCCTGCACGAGACGCGGGTGCTGGCCACCTACCTCGATGGGCGCGAGGTCTACGCCGCCGGCACGCTGTAAATAGCCGGCTCAGGAGCCGTCCGGCTTCGGGCCGGTGGGCGCCAGCAGATGCGCAAACATCCGCCAGGCGCCCAGCATGAGGACGGCAGCGCCGCCCACCGGCACGGCGTGGCGGCGTCCGCGGCAGTCACTACG
>DASWFL010000170.1:0-3683 GCA_036394255.1 Steroidobacteraceae bacterium | reverse complement strand
CGACTACCTGAAGTTCATTTCCTGGAACTTCCTCTGCAGCGGCTTCATTTTCACCTGCTCCGGCGCGCTGCAGGGCCTCGGCAATACCTGGCCTTCGCTGTGGGCCTCGCTGTCGCGCTTCGCGACTTTCATTGCGCCGGTCCTGTGGTTATCCGCGCAGGAACACTTCGCGATCACCCAGGTCTGGATGGTCTCGATCGCCTCGGTGACCCTGCAGGCGCTGCTGGTCGGCGCCCTGGTGATCCGTCAACTGCGGCGGGACACGGCGCTACCAGCGACTGTCCGGTAAAACGGGCATCAGTGCGAGGGACGCTGCAGCTCGCGCCGGGCCCGGAACTCGCTGTCCGGCTTCCATTGTGGAAATGCGCTGCTGTTGGCCAGCTCGAACCCGACCTGCCAGAGCAGTCGCACGTCCTGCACGCCACCGGCCATGGTCCAGTCCGGCTGGATGACATCGCCGACCTGGTGGTAGCGCTTGGCAATGAATTCGTTGCGCTTGCCTTCACCGTAATCGGCTGGCTCGCCGACAAAGTCCAGGCCGCCGCTCACGTAGAGCCCCGGCACGCCCACGCGCGCGAATTCGAACTGGTCCGCCCGGAAGAAACTGCCGCGCTCCGGATGCGCATCGGGCACGCTCACGCGGCCCTGCGCGGCGGCCACGGCGGACGCGCGCTCATCCATTTCGGACTTGCCAAACCCGTTGATCTCCACGTCGCGCGTGGGCCCGAGGGGATTGATGCCGTCCATGTTCAGGTCCGCCACCGTGTCGCGCAGGGGAAAGAGCGGGTGGCGGGCATAGTAGCGGGCGCCGAGCAGGCCCTGCTCCTCGCTGGTCGTCGCGAGGAACAGCACCGAGCGCGCCGGCGGCTGCGCCAGCGCCTTGAACGCCGCCGCCAGCACCAGCAGGGCCGACGTGCCCGAAGCATTGTCCTGGGCACCGTGAAAGACCTGCTGCGCTTTCGGCCCGCCCAGCTGCGGGCGCCAGCCGAAGTGATCCCAGTGCGCGCTGTACACCACCGTCTCTGCGGCGCGCGCGGCATCGCTGCCCGGGATGCGGGCCACGACGTTGTGTGATTCCACCTCGTGCCAGGCGTTGTGCACATCGAAGCTGACGCGGGCTCCCAGCTCCACCGGGCGGAAATCGCGCGAACGGGCGCGTTCCTTCAGCGCATCGAAATCCTGGCCGCTGCGGGAGAACAGTTCGCGCGCCCGCTCCAGCGTCATCCAGCCGGCAACCGAGGGGTAGTCCGGGTCGCGTCCCCGATTGCGCAGCACGTAGTGGGCTGCGCTCCAGCTGTTGATCACCACGGAGTAGGGATAGGCGGCAGGGCCGGTCTCATGGACGATGATCGCCGCCGTGGCACCCAGCCGGGCGGCGGTCTCGTACTTGTAGGTCCAGCGCCCGTAATAGGTCATCGCCTTGCCGCCGAACATCGCAGGGTCGAGTTCCCCCGGGTGCTGCGGGTCCGGGATCGGCGGATCGTTGATGAGCATCACCAGCGTCTTGCCATGCAGGTCGAGCCCCTTGTAGTCGTCCCATTGGTATTCAGGCGCCTGCACGCCATAGCCGACGAAAACCAGGGGCGAGTCCTTGATCTGGAAATGGCGGCGGCGCTCACTCGACCAGCTCACGTTGTCCTCGGGAGACTTCAGCGTGGTGCTCGCGCCGTGCACCGTGTACTGCACGCCAACCTCGCTCCGGAAAACCGTCATCGGAACGACCTGGACGTAGCTCCCCGCCTTGTCCGCCGGCTCGAGCCCGAGCCGCCGGAATTCACGCACCAGGTAGGCGATCGTCAGTTCCTCGCCGTGCGTCGCCGGCAAGCGGCCTTCAAAGGTGTCGGAGGAGAGCACGCGAATGTGCTGCAGCAGCTGATCGCTGCTGATCGCGGCCAGGGCCGCACGGGTATCAGGGGCCGGCGGCGGTTCTGCGGCCCAGGCCGACGCAGCCGTCAGGGTCACGGCCCATCCCATCAGGCACGGAATCAGGAACAGGCGAGGATACGCACCGGTTTTCATGAAGCCCCCCCCTGGCGGGAATTTCAATGGCAGATGTTAAGTGGGTACGTCGCGCCCGTCACGGTCCGGTCGCAATCCTGCGGCATTGCTAGACTACAGGCCATGAGTGCACCTCGCTTCAACTTCGCCCGACTGGGGCAGCGGGCGCGGGAAATCCTGCTTACGCTGTGGCGCAAGCGGCGCCCGTCGCTGTCCGCGTCGCCGAGTCAGTGGATTGCCGGCGTGTACCGCGAGACCCCGGTAGCCGGACGGTTTGGGCGGCGCGCGCAGCGCGAGCTGAAGTACTACGACTACCTCCCCGAGGGCAGAGCGGCCGCCGGGAAATTGCCGCTCATCGTCATGCTGCACGGCTGCACGCAGGATGCGCTGCAGTTTGCGGCGGCCACACGCATGAACGCGGCCGCACAGGAACGCGGCTGCACCCTTGTGTACCCCGAACAGAGCACCCGCGCGAATGCATTGCGCTGCTGGAACTGGTTCGGCCCGGAAGCACTCAAGGGCGACGGCGAAGCGGACATGGTCGCCCGACTGGTGCAGGATGTGCTGCGCCGTCAGCCGGTAGACCCGCAACGCGTCTATGTCGTGGGCATGTCCGCCGGCGCTGCGCTCGCAGGTATCCTCGCGGTGCGATATCCGGCCGTGTTCGCGGGCTGCGCCCTGCATTCAGGAGTCATGTACGGCGCGGCAACCGGCGCCAGCGAAGCCGTGCGGGTGCTGCGTTCGGGCGCCAGTGCTTCACCACTGGAGACTGGAAGCAAATTGCGGCAGGCGCTCGGCACTTCAACCGGCGTAGTGCCAACCCTGGTCATTCACGGACAAGCCGACACCACGGTCAATCCGCGGAACGGGGAGCAGCTGGTTGCGCAGCGGCTGGCCCTGGCCGATCTGCTGCTGCCGGACGGCAGCCCAGCCGAACCCGCCAAGGAGCGGCAATTCCAGTCCGGCGGGCGGAACTGGATCCAGCGGGACTATTTCAAGAACTCCACGCTAGTGGTCCGCAGCGTCCTCATCGAGGGACTCGCTCATGCCTGGAGCGGAGGCGATCCGGATCAGCGCTTCAGTGACGGCGCCGGACCGGATGCCAGCCGCCTGATCCTGGACTTTCTGCTGCGCTACCGACTCAGGCAGGCCCAGCTGCGGCCGGAATCGGAAGTCGAGGCGCTCGCGAACTGACCGCCGGCGGCAAAACTGCACTCGGCTCGCCGCACGGTGCGCACTACCTGGCGCCCCCCGGCCTTTTAGGAGGAAGCCCTCATGAAAATCTCGACCTGCCTCTGGTTCGACCACCAGGCGGAAGAAGCCGCCCGCTTCTACGTGACCCTGTTCGCCGGCGCGCGAGTGACCGACATCAGCCGCTATGGCCCGGGACAGCGCATGCCACAGGGTCTCGCACTCGTCGTTAATATCGAACTCGAGGGCGTGCGCTTCATGCTGCTCAACGGCGGACCGGTCTTCCAGCAGTCCGAGGCGGCGTCGATCTGCGTCAGCTGCGATACGCAGGAGGAGATCGACCGGCTCTGGTCGGCGTTGACGGCCGACGGCGGCAAAGAGAGCATGTGCGGGTGGCTCAAGGATCGCTTTGGCGTCTCGTGGCAGATCACGCCCGCCATCCTGGGCCCGCTGATGAGCGGTGATCCTGCGCGGGCCGCGCGCGTGATGGGCGC
>DASWFL010000169.1:0-3737 GCA_036394255.1 Steroidobacteraceae bacterium | reverse complement strand
GCGGCCAATTGATCGGCCATCAGGATCAGGAAATTCGGTCGCGTTTGCACGATCTAGTCGGCCGGCAAGCCGCCCCCAACGATGCCGACGCCAGGTGCCCGGCTCTTGCTGTGCATGACTCAATCCCGCCTGATTGCGGATTCTTTGGCAGGCAGACTGGATCAAAGGAGAGTGCATTGCAAGAAAGCGCGGGATCGATCCGGGCGCATAAGGGTAGTCATGCCCGGGCGGCACCAGGCTGGAAACGTTTATAAAAACAGTTTGATAGCGACTGTAATGAACGCTGATTATCGCCCGAGCGCTTCATGATCATGGCGCGCGCCGCGTTTGGTACGTCCACCTGCGCGGAGCATTTATGGCCGAACACCGGCAAATCGAAACCGGGGGCAGCTACGGGGGCCTGCACGGGGCTCGCAGCCCCGCAAGCCCGGCAAGCCCGGCATCGGGCTTGTCCTTTTCTGACGCCACCCGTTACATGTAACGCGTTACATGTAACGCGTGGCGGCCAGGAACGGACACCTGGCACCTGGCGGTCTGCGTTGGGGCGCCTCGCGTAAGCCGCGCAGAGCTTCCCTAGATGGGGTAGTGCTGGGCCTGCGTCGCAATCGTGATCCAGCGCAGCTCGGTAAATTCGGCGACTCCGGCGCGGCCGCCGAAACGCCCATAACCCGAGGCTTTCGTGCCTCCGAACGGCATCTGCGCCTCGTCGTGCACCGTTGCACCGTTGATGTGGCACATCCCGGTTTCAAGTTGCCCGGCCACGCGCAGGGCCCGCGCAATGTCCCGGCCGAAAATCGCGGAACTCAAACCATACTCGCTGTCGTTCGCCAGGCGCACGGCCGCGGCCTCGTTCTCCGCGCGCACAACGGTCGTGACCGGTCCGAAGGATTCCTCCGCGTAGATGCGCATCGCCGGGGTGACGCGATCCAGCACGGCAGCGGAGAGCAGCGTGCCCCTGGCCGGAGCGGCCTCGTGCAGCCGCGCGCCCCTGGCGACGGCATCGTCGATGAGCTCGCGAATCCGTGCGGCCGCCTGCTCATCGACCACGGAGCCCAGCGGCGTCTGGCCCAGGGCGGGATCTCCGGCCACCAGGGTCGATATCTTCCTGTTGAACCTGGCCATGAACTCGTCGGCAATCTTTTCATCGACGATGATCCGCTCGGTTGACATGCAGATCTGCCCGGAATTCATGTAGGCGCCGAAGGCCGCGGCCGCGACGGCCGCGTCGAGGTCGGCGTCCTCGAGCACGATCAGGGGCGCCTTTCCGCCCAGCTCCAGGAGTACGGGTTTCAGCTGTTCAGCGGCGAGCTTCGCGATCAGCCGGCCGACCCGGGTGGATCCCGTGAAGTTGATGCGCCGGATCGCCGGGTGAGCGATGAGCGCGGCGACGATCGCGGCGGCGTCAGCGGGTGCGTGCGTGAGGACGTTGACCACACCGGGCGGCAGGCCCGCCTCACGCATCACTTCCCCGATCAGGCGGTGCGTCGCCGGACAGGTCTCGGAGGCCTTGAGGACCACCGTATTGCCGCAGGCCAGCGGCGTGGCGATGGCGCGAACGCCGAGAATGACGGGGGCGTTCCAGGGAGCAATGCCGAGCACGACACCGGCCGGACGGCGCACCGCCATCGCCAGGCAGCCGGGCTGATCGGAGGGAATGACTTCGCCCGCGACCTGGGTCGTCAGCGCCGCAGCCTCCCGCAGCATGCCCGCGGCCAGCTGGACGTTAAACCCGGCCCAGCCCCTGGCCGAACCGGTTTCCTTCGCCATCGCGGCGACGAAATCGCCCGCGTGCGCCGCGAGTGCGTCAGCGGCCTTGAGGAGCAAGGCGCGGCGGGCGCCGGGGCCGAGTGCCGCCCACGCGGGAAACGCTGTGCGGGCCGCATCGACGGCGGCAATCGCGTCAGCGACCGTAGCCGCCGCGGCGCGGGTCGCGACCGTTCCGTCGAGCGGATTGTGACGCTCGAACATCGCACCGCCCAGCGCCTGGACGTCACGATTGTCGATCAACAGCAGGGTTTCCGACATGCAGTGGCCTCAGGTCTTCTTGACGTTCGACATTTTCAGGCGCAGTTCCGCCAGGCGGCAGATCTCCCGGCGTTCGGCCTCCGTGGCCGTGGACCAGGCCGCGATCTCGGCGAGCAGGCGTCCGCATCCGCTGCAGACCTTGTCATCATCAAGGCGACAGATCCCCGTGCACGGTGAAGGCACCGGAGCATTCATGCGCCCGTACCGCTAACGCAGATTTCGATCGAACCAGCGAAAGCCGGCATATAACCCCGCGGCACCCGTCAGCGCGCTCACGACCACGGCGCTGATCAGTCCAATCCTGGCCCCGAGCCACCAGCCCATAGCACCGCAGATCGAGGCGGTCAACCATCCAATCAGGGTTCGCATGCGTGATGCCTGGGTGCGGAGCGGTCGCGAACAATGCCAATGCCTCTATACTAGCGGATGTCAGCGGTGTCGCCGCCACGCAGACCTGTTGCTCAGGATCGAATGTCGGCCAATGAATAACGAGAACCGGCCCGTACCGTCCGCTGGCGCACAAGCGCTCATGTTTATCGCGACCGGACTCGCACTGCTGGGCAACTATTACGTTTACGACTCGATCGGCCCGGTGGCAGAACTGCTGACGCGTCAGCTCGGCTTCTCGGACGCCCAGCTTGGATCCCTGAACGCGATCTACAGCCTGCCGAATGTTTTCCTGGTCCTGGTCGGTGGCGTCCTCGTCGACCGCCTGGGTGCCCGCAGCGTGGTCTTCTGGACTACGGCGATCTGCCTGGCCGGAGCGGTCCTCACGCAGTTAGGCGGCGAATTTCCGGTGATGGTGCTGGGCCGGTTTCTGTTCGGAGTGGGCTCGGAGACGCTGGTCGTGGCGATTACCGTGGCGCTGGCGCAATGGTTCCTGGGTCGCTGGTTCGCACTGTTCCTGGCCCTGAATATCAGCCTCAGCCGGCTGGGCTCCTATCTCGCCGACCGCTCCCCTTCCTTCGCCCGTTCGCTCTACGAGCAGGGCTGGCAATCGGCGCTCGGCCTGGCTACGGCCTTTGCCGTGCTGAGCCTGCTCGGTGCTGCGGTGTACTGGTACCTCGACCGGCGCGAGGAGCGGCGCGGCACGCTGGCCATCGCGCCGCCGGGCGAACGCATCGACTGGCGCAACCTGCTGCGCTTCCGCCTCGGCTACTGGTACATCGTTGGTGTCTGCGTCGCCTTCTACGCGGTCATCTTTCCGTTCCGCAGCACATTTGCCATCAAGTACTTCCAGCAGGCTCACGGCCTGTCCCTGCAGGATGCCGGCAGCATCAACGGCAACGTGTTCCTGGCCGCCGCCTTTGCCACCCCCGTGTTTGGCCTGATCGTGGATCGCTACGGCCGGCACGCCCTGCTGCTGGTCGCAGGATCGGTGCTGCTGCCGCTGAGTTTTCTGTTCCTGGCGAACGGCAATGCGGGTCTTTGGGTCTCCACCGTGCTGCTGGGCCTGAGCTTTTCGCTGGTCCCGGCGGTGTTGTGGCCCTCGGTGGCCCGATACGTGAAGGGCGATCAGCTGGGTACGGCCTACGGACTGATGACCATGCTGCAGAACGCCGGCCTCACGCTCGCCAACCTCATCGTCGGGCGCCTCAACGACATCGGCAACGCGAGCGCGACGAACGCACAGGGCTACGCCGCAATGCTGTGGTTCTTCGGCGTGCTGGGCCTCGCCGGTTTTCTTTTTGCGGTCCTGCTCTACCGCCACG
>DASWFL010000168.1:0-6656 GCA_036394255.1 Steroidobacteraceae bacterium | reverse complement strand
TCGACGGTGACACTTCCATCAGCGAGCACCCGCGCTTCGATCGCCCCGCCGGCGCTGTCCATGCGCAGCGCGCCCCCGGCGGGGCTGCGTCCCTGCATGTGCAGGTAGCGCGCAATGCACCGGGCGCCGTTGCCGCACTGCTCGGCTTCGGAACCGTCCGCGTTGTAGATGCGATAGTAGGCGTGGCTGCCGGCCGAGCGTGGCGGCTCGAGCACCAGGGCTTGATCGAAGCCGACGCCGGCGTGCCGGTCGGCGAGCGCGCGCCATTGCGCGCGGCTGGGCAGGGCGCCGCCCGCTGGCGCTTCGAAGATCATGAAGTCGTTGCCCAGCGCGTGCATCTTGGTGAATTCGATCCGCACCGGCAAAGCATAGCCGAAAAAAAGCGGCGGAGCGCTCGCGCTCCCCGGCACCGGACTGCAGCGCCCGCCAGAGGGCGCGGCGCTATCGCGCCGCTGTGTTGAGCGCCGCCTCGGTGGCGGCAATCTCGGCCTCGCGCCGGGCAATGGCCTCACCGATCGGCGGACCCCTGAAGCGGCGGTTTTCGAAGGCAAACCACACGATCGCCGTCAGCACCAGAAACCCAAGCGTCACCCACAGGGCAGGATCATTGGGTGGCTGCACGCCGATGACGAACAGCAGCACCATGGCGAGGATCGAGAGGAGCGCGAACAGCGAATAGCCGCCGCGGCCGATATTCCAAGGCCCCATCTTCGGCCACTTCGGCCCGCCATAGGCGAACAGGCCGCAGCTGATCGGAATGATGAAGGAGAAGAACAGGAAGATCACGGTGCACGACACGACGATGGAATACACGGGCGTGTCGCCGATCGAGATCACCGAGGAGCCCCACACGAACAGCACCGACAGGGCAGAGCCCGCCCAGATCGCAGCATTGGGCGTGCGGTGCCGCGGCGACACCCGGGCCAGCGCCCGGGAGAAGGGCAGGCCGCCGTCCCGCGAGAAGGCGAACATCATCCGCGACAGCGAAGTCACGGTGGCCAGCCCGCACAGCACCTGCGCGAGGAAGATCGCGGCGTAGGTGTACAAGTTCAGCGTCCCCGGCACCTGCTTGTCCATCGCCCAGAAGAACACGTTCCACCCCTGGCGCGCGGCGTCGTCCATGTCTGGAATCATCAGCACGAAGGCGCAGAGGAACAGATAGCCGAACACGCCGGACCAGAGGATCGAGGAGACGATGCCCCTGGGCGCGGACAGTGCGGCGTTCCTGGTCTCCTCCGAGGTGTGGGCCGAAGCGTCATAGCCGGTGATGGTGTAGACCGGAAGCAGCAGGCCCAGCAGGAACACCCAGGTCCCGGACACATGCGGCCAGACCGGCGCGGCGCCCGCGGGCGTCCCGGAGTAGTTTGTAAACGTCCACAGGCGCGACCAGTCATGGCTCGGGGCATAGACCAGGCAGACCACGGTCAGCAGCAGCGATCCGCCGAAGATCAGGAAACCTGAAAAATCGGTCAGCTTCGCCGTCAGGCCGATGCCGTAGTGATTGATCAGCGCCTGGGCGCCGGTGACGACGGCCAGGAAAATAATCCGCGCCGTCGTCGTGTCGAGCATACCGAGGGAGGGCCCGAACGCCCCGAGGAAGAAGTTGTAGGCGCCGACGTTGATCGAGCCGAGCACCGTCACCAGGCCCAAAAGGTTGAACCAGGCGGTCAGCCAGCCCGTGAAGCGGTTGCCGAGTATCGAACCCCAGTGATACAGGCCGCCAGCGGTCGGATAGGCCGAGGCGATCTGCGCCATCGCGAGGCCGAATACCCCGGAGATGAACACGCCGAGAGGCCAGCCGAAGCCGATCGCCGCGCCGCCGCCACCGGAAGTGACCTGCGCCAGCGAGTTGATGCCGCCGGCCAGGATGCAGATGATCGAGAAGGAGATCGCGAAATTGGAGAACCGTCCGAGCCTGCGGGCCAGCTCCTGCGCATAACCCATGTTGTGCAGCAATTTGACGTCATCATCCGTCCCTGTGTCGGCGTCGGAGCTGCCCGTGGTGCTCATTGGACTCCCCTGCTGGCGTAACCGGAGCTGGCGGCCAGCGGCACAGTAGTCCGAAATGCGCCGCGTTATCCAATATTGGCGCTCGGCGAGCCGCTGCGCCGCCGGCCTCCTGCGGGCCCTGACAGCATGCCGCTATTAGAGCCGCAGCCGCTCGCGCAGTTCGCCGGCCAGCCGGCGGCTCACGGCCAGCCGCTCGTTGAGATCGCGCACCGCGACGTAGTACTGGCCGGCAGCGTCCCGCTCGATCGCCGCGATGCACTGGGTGTTGACGAGCGCGTTGCGATGCACGCGCACGAAGCGGGCGGCGAACTCCTCGGCGAGCGCGCGCAGCGGATCCTCGATCAGATCGCTCCCGCCCTTGTGGCGCACCGTGGTGTATTTCTGGTCGGCGGCAAAGTAATAGATGTCGGGCAGCGGGATCAGCCGCAGCTGCTCGCCCAGCCGAGCGGCCACGTGGGTGCGCGGCGCACGCGCCGGATCGTCCGCGGCGATCCGGGCGAGCCGCACCGCAGCCAGCCGCGCCGCACGCTGCAGGGCCGCGGCCAGCTTCTCGGCGCGCACCGGCTTGAGCAGATAGCCGATGGCCTGGGCCTCGAAGGCCTCCACGGCGTAGGCGTCGTAGGCGGTGGTGAACACCACCGCGGGCGGCTCGGCCAGCACGGCGACATGGCGCGCCACCTCGAGGCCGTTCATGCCGGGCATGCGCACGTCGAGCAGCAGGACGTCGGGGCGCAGCTCACCGGCGAGGCGCACCGCCTGCTCGCCATTGGCGGCGACGCCGACGACCTCGCAGTCCGGCACTTCGCCGAGGAGCCGCTGCAGGCGCTCGCGCGCCGGCGCCTCGTCGTCGACAACCAGCACCCGCTGGCTCACAGCGAGGAGATCCGGGTGCTGTCCTCCACGCGGGGAAAGCGCAGGCGCACGATGTATTCATCGCCGAGGCGGGCCGCTTCGATGGAGGAGCGGCCCGGATAGAGCAGCTCCATGCGCTCCCGGATGTTCGCCAGTGCGATGTGGTGGCCCGTGTGCGCGCTCTCGCCGGCTTCCGGCAGCGGGTTGCGCACCGTAAGACCGATGATGTCGCCCTCGAGCGCGCCGCTGATCGTGACGATGCCGCCCGCCGGCCGCGGCTCGATGCCGTGGTAGATGGCGTTCTCGAGGAGCGGCTGCATCAGGAGTCCGGGCACCAGGGCGCGCATCGGCAGGTCGGCCACGTCCCAGATCACGTGCAGGCGTTCGCCGAGCCGCAGCTGCTCGATGCGCTGGTAGATGCGCGCGACCTCGAGCTCCTCCTTGAGGGTGATGCTGCCGCGTTTCTCATTGAGATTGGCGCGGAACAGGTCCGCGAGGTCCTGCACGGCCTCCTCGGCGAGCGCCGGATCGGAGCGCGTGAGTGCCGCGATGGTGTTCATGCTGTTGAAGAGAAAATGTGGGCGGATGCGCGCCTGCAGGGCGTGCACGCGCGCGCGGGCCTGCAGCTCGACGTTGTGGCGCCATTCCCCCGAGACGTAGAAATAGCGCAGCGCCAGTGCCGCGACGATCGCGCCGATGCCGAGATTCGCCGCGAAGAAACGCCCGGGCGCCTCCTGCAGCAGCAGGTTCGTGGCCCTCACGCCGAGCAGCGCGCTGCTGCCGAGCCACAGCACGGCCGCCGAGATCAGCGCGATGACCGCCAGCACGCCCGCCAGCGCCACCATGCTCGCCGTGGGGATGGGCAGCTCGGCCAGGCGGCGCCGAAGCAGGCACAGCAC
Organism: Steroidobacteraceae bacterium; assembly: GCA_036394255.1. Taxonomy (GTDB): domain Bacteria; phylum Pseudomonadota; class Gammaproteobacteria; order Steroidobacterales; family Steroidobacteraceae; genus FEN-1191. The sequence continues at coordinate 2,895 of DASWFL010000168.1, read as the reverse complement.
CGAGGCGCTGCCCATGCCGATCCACAGCAGGAACAGTGAAGTGCGGGCCAGGTCCAGCCAGAAGTGAAGGGCGGTGCCCTGGCGCGCTACGGTCAACACCACCGCGGTCAGCGTAACGATGAGCACCACGGCGAGCACCGCGCGCGCGGCGCAGAAATCCGGGAGATTGAGCGAGCGGGGGCGTAGCAGTGGCGGGGAGAGGTCCAGCACCGGTGCCGCCGCGGCTGCGCTGCCGTCCCCCGTCATGGCGGCTCCGGTTCGGGCGCTGGGAACAGCGCCGCCTTGAGGCGGAAGATCGCCGCGATGTCCTCATCGCCATGACCGGCGGCGATGAGCTCGGCGTATTCGCGCAGCGCGGCCTCGACCACCGGCAGCTCCGCGCCCTTGGCGCGGGCCATCGCGCGGCAGATATTCAGATCCTTCTGATGCAGGCGGATGCGGAATCCGGGTGGATAGGCGCCGCGCGCCATGAAAGGGCCGCGCTGGGTGAGATACCAGTTGGCCGCCGCGCCGCGCCCGAGCGTCTCGATCACCTTGTCGAGCTCCAGTCCCTGTGCCGCCGCGAAGGCCAGCGCCTCGGCGTCGGCGCGAATGATCCCGGCCACCATGATCTGGTTCGTGGCCTTGGCCGCCTGGCCCGCCCCGTGCGGGCCGAAGTGCGTGATGGTCGCGCCCATCGCCTGCAGCACGGGCCGGGCGCGTTCGAGTACCGGCGCCTCGCCGCCCACCATGATCGCCAGCGTGCCCTTGGCGGCACCCTCGACGCCGCCGCTGACGGGCGCGTCGAGAAAATCGACGCGGCGCGCCGCCAGCTGCGCGGCCGCGGCCCGCGCCGTGTCGGCGCCGGCCGTCGTGCAATCGATCACGAGGCTGCCGGCTCGCAGCTCCGGCGCAATGCTGGCGATGACGGCCAGCACATCCTGGTCGGCCGAAACGCAGATCACCACGGCATCGCAGGCGCGCGCGAGCGCCGCCGCACTCTCCGCCGCGACGCAGCCCAGTTCCGCCGCCAGGCGTTGCGCCTTGGCCAGGTCGCGGTTCCAGACTCCGCCCAGGAGCCCGGCGCGATGAAGATTGCGCGCCATGGAACTGCCCATCGCGCCCAGTCCGATGAACCCCGTACGCATCACTGCTTGGCTCCGGCTAAGGCGCGGTCAATGTAACAGGCTGGCGGCGCGCGGTGCGAGCGCTGGCAATCGAGGCTGGTCGGTAGGGCCCTGGGGCGATTCAGGACGCGGGGTTGCCGCAGCTGCGCTCCATCTCGAGGCGGGCATTGAGGCGGGCCTGGTCTGCTTCCGCGTCGGTGAGGTATTCGCGTTCACCCGCTGAGTTCATGCGGTAGACGCGGCGCGCCTCCACGGACTTCCCGTATTTTTCCTTGGCCAGCTTGCACTGCTCGGCGCGGGCCGCGCTCACGTCCTTCTGCACGGCCGTGCGTGAGGCGTCCAGGCCGAGACGGGCATTGGCGCCGGCATCGGTGGGCATAGCGGCGCTCGTGGACGGCACCGCAGCGGCACGGGCGGATTGCGGGGGAGCGGAGGTGCGCACCACGGTCGCGCCGGGGCTCCAGCGATCGCTGCAATCGCGGCCCTGGTTGTTGCAAAAGATGTCGCCGGCGCTGGCCGCACCGAACCCGGCCAGCCCCGCGACAATCAGTAGTAAAGTGGTCGGATACCGCATCGTTCCCGCTCCCGCACGAGTGCAAGAGTATCAGCAATGCGGGCCGCCACAAACGTGCGGTGTGTCACAAAAAGGCCCCGGCCGTGTCGCCACGGCCGGGGCCGATCCGCAATAAGAGTACTGCCCTATTCTACGCGTTCGCCATGCAGGGCAATGTCCAGGCCCTCGCGCTCCTCGTCCGGAGTCACCCGCAAGCCGATCGTCAGGTCGATCACCTTGAGGATGATCATGCTGGCGATGAAGCCGTAGACCAGTGTCGCGCTGACACCGACCAGCTGATTCAGGACCGTGCTGTCTGAGCCCGAGTAGGCCTTGTCAACCAGTGCGCCGGTCAGCAGCGCGCCGATGATGCCGCCGATGCAGTGCACACCGAAGGCATCGAGCGAGTCGTCGTAGCCCAGCACTTTCTTGAGCGCCGTGGCGCTGAAGAAGCACAGGACGCCGGCGGCGACGCCGATGATCACCGAACCATTGGGTAACACGAACCCGGACGCCGGGGTGATCGCGACCAGGCCGGCCACCGCGCCCGAGGCGATACCGAGGACGCTGGGCTTACCCTTAACGAGCCACTCCGTGAACATCCAGGCGAGCGCGGCGGCGGCAGTGGCGATCTGCGTGACCGTCATGGCCATGCCGGCCCGTCCGTCCGCGGCGACTTCGGATCCGGCGTTGAAGCCGAACCAGCCGACCCACAGCAACGAGGCACCGATCACGGTCAGGGTCAGGTTGTGCGGAGCCATCGGTTCTTTGCCGTATCCGACCCGCTTGCCGAGCATCAGCGCGGTCGCCAGACCGGCGATACCTGCGTTGATGTGCACGACCGTGCCGCCTGCGAAGTCCAGCTGCCCACGCAGCGCCAGCCAGCCCGAGGGTTCCCACACCCAGTGGGCGATCGGGCAATAGACCACCAGCAGCCACACGCCCATGAACCACAGCATGGCCGAGAACTTCATGCGCTCCGCAAACGAGCCGCAGATCAGTGCCGGCGTGATGATGGCAAAGGTCAGCTGGAACATCGAGTACACGACTTCTGGAATGGTGGGTGCCAGATGCGAGACCGTGGTGGTCTTTGGATCGGCCAGCGAGATGGCGCCATTCATGAACAGGCGCGTGAACCCGCCCAGGTATGGGGTACTGCCGGGCGTGAACGCCCAGGAGTACCCGACGATCCACCACAGCATCGTGACCAAGCAGGTGATCGCGAAGCTTTGCATC
>DASWFL010000167.1:0-9791 GCA_036394255.1 Steroidobacteraceae bacterium | reverse complement strand
TGCTCGCCGACGTACCACCCATCGGCAACCTGCTGCCTGCGATCGTCGTCTCGGTCGCACCGGCGGCGGCCCGCGTGTACCTGCGCGGCGGCGGCTTCGCACAGATCGGCTGGGATGGCATGGCCTGGACACGCGGCGATGCGGCGAGCGGCCGTGCCGACACCCTCCTGCACCGCGGCGACCTGGTCTACGTGATCAGTGACGGGCACGGTGCGGCGCAGCTCGGCCAGGTCCCGGAGGCACAGGGTGCGCTGGTGGCGCTCGATCCGCAGGATGGCGCCGTGGTGGCGCTGGTCGGTGGCTTCGATTACTTCAGCAACGCCTGGAACCATGTCACGCAGGCGCACCGCCAGCCAGGCTCGGGGTTCAAGCCCTTTCTGTACTCCTGCGCCCTCGAACACGACTTCACGCCGGCGAGCGTGATCATGGACGCGCCGATCGTGGTCGCCGACGGCGGCATCGAGCAGACCTGGCGGCCGGAAAACGAAGGCGGCGCCTTCAGCGGCCCGACGCGCCTGCGCGACGGCCTGGTGCGCTCGCGCAACCTGGTGTCGATCCGGCTGCTGCGCGCAGTGGGTACGGCTGACGTGATCGACTACGCCGTGCGCTTCGGTTTCGATCGTGCGGCGATGCCGAACAACCTGACCCTGGCGCTCGGCACCCTGCCGGCGACCCCGCTGCAGGTGGCCACCGGGTATGCGGCATTCGCCAACGGGGGCTACAGGATCGATCCCTACTTCATCGATCGCATCGAAGACGGCAACGGCGTGACGGTGTGGCGTGCTGCGCCCCGCGAGGTCTGCGCCGAGTGTGCGCCGCCCGATCCGTCCACGAATCCAGCGGCTCCCGCCGCGGCCGGCGATGCGCCGGCCATCGCCGGCAGCGCGGGCCCGGGCCCGGGCGCGCTCGCCGCAGTCGCCGCCCGTGCCAGGGGCTTGACGCTGGCACCGCCGCCGGCGGAGCGCATGATCCCGCTCGTCGCCGCGGCCCGCGTCGCGCCGCAGATCATCACGCCGGCCAACGCCTGGCTCATGGACGATCTGATGGCCGATGTCATCAAGCGCGGCACCGGCCGGCGAGCGCTGGTGCTGGGTCGGAGCGATATCAGTGGCAAGACCGGCACGACCAATGAGTCCCACGACACCTGGTTCAATGGCTTCAACCCCGATCTGGAGGCCACGGTCTGGGTGGGCTTCGATCAGGAACGCCCCCTGGGCGAGGGCGAGGAAGGGAGCAGTGTCGCGGTGCCGATCTGGGTGCGTCTGATGCGCGAAGCGCTGCGCAGCGTGCCGGACGTGCCACGGCCGATGCCTTCAGGTGTGGTGAGCGCGCGCATCAATGCGACCAGCGGCCTGCTGGTCGCGCCCACCGATGCCGAGGGCATCGACGAGTATTTCTTCACGGGCAAGCTGCCTGCGACGCCCAACACCCCGGGCGTCCCGTCCAACAGCAGCTCCGAACCCCTGTTCTAGCCTTTATCATCCACGGATGCCCCGCCGTAACTCGCCCCGGAGTGAAAACCTGCGCCGCGCCATGGCGCAGGAAGCCGCGCGTGTCATGGCCGAGCACGGCATCCAGGATTTTCGCGCCGCAAAGCGCAAGGCCGCCGATCGCTTAGGGGTAGGCGTGGAAGGCGCGCTGCCCAGCAACACGGAGGTCGAGGCCGCGCTGGTGGAATACCAGCGCCTGTTTGCCGCCGACTCGCACGGCGCCACGCTGCACGCCCAGCGCAGTGCCGCGCTGCGGGCCATGCGCACACTGGCGGCCTTCTCCCCGCGCCTGGTCGGTCCGGTGCTCAACGGCACGGCGACCGCGCACGCCGACGTACAACTGCACCTGTTCACCGACCACCCCGAATCCGTCGCCCTCAACCTGATGGATCGCGGCGTGGAGCATGAGGTAGGCGAGCATCGCCTGCGCCTCGATGCCGAACGTTTCCGGAACTACCCCACCGTGCACTTCGAACTCGACCAGCAGGTCATCGATGCGACGGTATTCCCGCTCGACGGCATCCGCCAGGCGCCGGTCAGCCCGGTCGACGGCCGGCCAATGCGGCGCGCGGATGCGAGCGAGCTTGAAGCGCTGCTGGGCGGCGAGGCGCAGCCGCGCGCCTGAGCCCGGGGGCAGCGTGCAGTCAGGCGGATCGCGGGAGGACGGTCAGGTGCGCCGGGGCAGGGCGACGTAGTCGCGCTGCGTCGGGCCGGTGTACAGCTGCCGCGGCCGGGCGATGCGCATGGCCGGATCGCCGATCATCTCCAGCCAGTGGGCCACCCAGCCCACGGTGCGGGCGATCGCAAACATCACCGTGAACATCGAGCGCGGAATACCCAGCGCGCTGTAGATGAGGCCGGAGTAGAAATCGACGTTGGGGTAGAGCTTGCGCGAGACGAAGTAGTCGTCCTTGAGCGCAATCTCCTCGAGGCGCAGCGCCAGCTCGAACAGCGGGTCATCCTGCTGGCCGAGCTTGGCGAGCAGCCGGTGGCAGGCCTCGCGGATGATCTTGGCGCGCGGATCGAAATTCTTGTAGACGCGATGGCCGAAGCCCATGAGCTTGGAGTGGCTGCCCTTGTCCTTCACCTGCGTCAGGTACTTCGGGATATTTTCGGCTTTGCCGATCTCCTCCAGCATGTTGAGCACCGCTTCATTGGCGCCCCCATGTGCCGGACCCCACAGCGCCGAGACGCCCGCGGAGATCGCCGCGTAGGGATTGGTGCCGGTGCTGCCCGCCAGGCGCACGGTCGTGGTACTGGCGTTCTGTTCGTGGTCGGCGTGCAGGATGAACAGCAGGTCCAGCGCCTGCGCCGCGACCGGATCGACCTGGTATTCCTCGCAGGGCACCGCGAAGAACATGTGGAGCATGTTCGCGCAGTAGTCGAGGTCGTTGCGCGGATAGATGAACGGCTGGCCGAGCGCGTGCTTGTGCGCGGCGGCGGCAATGGTCGGGAGCTTGGCGATAATGCGGTGCGAGAAGATTACCCGGTGGCGCGGACTGTGGATGTCCATCGAGTCGTAATAGAAGGCCGCCATGGAGGCCACCACCGCCGAGACCATCGACATCGGATGCGCGTTGTGGTGAAAGCCGTTGGTGAAGCGCAGCAGCGACTCGTTGATCATCGTGTGGCGGGTGATGCTGGTGCGGTAGGCCGTGAGCTCCGCCGCGCTGGGCAACTCCCCGTTAATCAGCAGGAAGGCCACCTCCATGAAGGAACTGTGGGCGGCGAGCTGCTCCACCGGGTAGCCCCGATACAGCAGCAAGCCGGCGTCACCGTCGATGTAGGTGATCTTGCTCTCGCAGCTGGCGGTGACGCTGAAGGCGGGATCGAAGGTGAAGACCCCATGGTCCCTGGTGATCGCGGCGACATCCAGGCAATCGGGTCCGATCGTGCCGGGGCGCACCGGGAGTCCCGAGCGCGTCCCGGTCGCTGGATCGATCAGTTCGTAGTCTGGCTTTCCCATGGCGCCGCAGCGTTACATGTGCGCATCATGGAATCAAGGTATCGCTGCGCAGCGCGCGGCCGGTACGAACCCCGCGCGCCGCGCAAACGGCCCGAACCGCTACGGACACGCGCGGGGGTGGAGCGCGCGCCGTGCGAGCGGGGTCAACGCGCCGCGGCCGCGGCGTATTTCTTGCGGAACTTATCGACGCGGCCGGCCGTGTCGACCATCTTCTGCTTGCCGGTATAGAAAGGGTGGCAGTTCGAACAGACGTCGACCTGTAGATCCTTGCCCACGGTGGAACGCGTCTTGAAGACGTTGCCGCAACTGCAGCTCACGGTGATTTCGCCGTACTCGGGATGGATCGACGCTTTCATGGAACACCTGCCTTGCGGACTGCCTTGCCCGCTGCCCTGCGCCTGCCCGGCAGGGCCTCGTTACGAAAAAGGGCGCGCAGTCTAAGCCTCGCGCCACCGCCAGTACAAGTAGTTGACGGTGAAGGGCTATTCGGGGTTCCTTTTATCCACAAAATCTGTGGATAAGTCTGTGGGCAACAACTCGCCGCAGCGGCCGATTACTCGCCATTCCTGCATTTCTGTCGACTTGGACACAAAATGACCAATACATTACAGTCTATTAAATCAATAGGTTAAAGGCGTAAAATGCCGTTGGGCCTGCAATGCCGCGTGTAATTGGCTAATTTGAGGGCCGGCCAGTTTACGGCTGTGCATAAGAGTCGAAGACACCGCGGAGGTTCGCCTAAACCACGGACCCCTCTGGATTTTTCCGCCGGGCAGGCCCGGGGCTCCGCTCGGCCCCAATGCGGGGCGCGGCCAGGAAGTCGACGATGAGATTGTTGAGGAATCGCCTGCCGTGCTCGGTGGGCCGCCATCGCCCGCCTTCGTTCTCCAACAATCCCCGTGCCGCCTGGCGCTGGACGGTGGGCGCAACCCGCTGCCAGGCGAGGCCCGTGCGGGTTTCGAATTGCGCTGTGGCGAATCCGTCGTTGAGTCGCAGGGCGTTCATCATGAATTCAAAGGGCAGATCAGCGTCCGGCACCACGCTCCTCGCCGGCTCGCCGCGGCAGCCACCCGCCAGGTAGCGGCGCGGTTCGCGCTCGCGCACGCTCCGCGTGATGAGGCCCTGGGAGCTCTGCGTCAGTTTGCCGTGCGCGCCGGCGCCGGCACCGAGGTAGTCACCGAAGTTCCAGTAGTTGAGGTTGTGGGCGCATTGCGCGCCCGCGCGCGCGTAGGCGGAGACTTCGTACTGCCTATAGCCCGCTGCGGCGAGTTCGTCCTGGCAGAGCTGCTGCATCCCGAAGCTCAGGTCCTCATCCGGCAGCCCGGCCGGCGGACGGCCGCCGAAGACCGTACCGGGCTCGAGCGTCAGCTGATAGTGCGAGACATGGGCCGGCCCCAGCGCCAGCGCGGCGCGCACGTCCGCCACGGCGCCGGCCTGGTCCTGCCCCGGCAGGGCGTACATGAGGTCCAGGTTGAAATTACCCAGGCCCGCCGCGTGCAGTTCCTCGGCGGCGGCGCAGGTGTCCTGCACGCTGTGGATGCGTCCGAGACGCTCGAGCATGGGCGCTGAGAAACTCTGCGCGCCCAGGGACACGCGGTTGATGCCGGCGGCGCGATAATCGGCGAAGCGGCCACGCTCGATGGTGCCCGGATTCGCTTCCAGCGTGATCTCGGCGGCGGAAGACAGGGGCAGGCGGCTGCGCAGCCCATCGAACAGCCTCGCCAGCGCGGCCGGCTCGAACAGGCTCGGCGTGCCGCCGCCCAGGAAGACGCTGGCGATCGTGCGCCCGGCAACGCGTGGCAGCTGCGCGTCCAGATCCTCGAGCAGGGCGTCGAGGTAGGCCGCCTGCGGCAGGTCCCCGTGCAGGGTATGGGAATTGAAGTCGCAATACGGGCACTTGCTTACACACCAGGGGAAGTGCAGGTAGAGCGCCAGGGGCGGTGTGGTCAGCGCCATGAGTCCAGCCGCGCCACCAGCGCGCGCAGGGCCGTGCCGCGATGGCTCAGGGCGTTCTTGCGGGCTGGACTCAGCTCGGCCGCCGTGCAGTCGAGGCCGGCCGGGATGAAACAGGAGTCGTAGCCAAAGCCGCCCAGGCCTGCGCGCTGGCGGGCGATGCGCCCTTCCCAGCTGCCCTGCGCGATGAGCGGCTGCGCCTCCGAGGCGCTGCGCAGCAGTGCCAGCACGCAGCGATACCGTGCGGTGCGCCGCTCGTCGGGCACATCTGCCAGTGCCTGCAGCAATTCGCTGTTGTTCTCCTCGTCGCTGGCCTCAGGCCCCGCGAAGCGCGCCGACCAGACGCCGGGCCGGCCGCCCAGCGCATCGACCTCGAGGCCGGAATCGTCGGCCAGTGCCGGCAGCCCGGCCCCCGCCGCGTGGCGCGCCTTGAGCACGGCGTTGTCCTCGAAAGTGCGACCCGTCTCTGGAATGCTGGCGATGCCGAGCGCGGACTGCAGCACCAGCTCGAAGCCGTGCGGTTCCAGCAGGGCCGCGAATTCGCGCTGCTTGCCCGGGTTGGCGCTGGCCAGCACGACGCGCACGGCAGGCGTACCGCTAGCCCGCCAATGCCTGGGTCTGCAGCGCGCACAGTTCGCCGATCCCGGCGATCGCGAGATTCAGCAGCGCGTCGAGCTCGTGGCGCCGGAAGGCGTGGCCCTCGGCCGTCCCCTGCACTTCGATGAAGGCGCCACCGTTGTTCATCACTACGTTCATGTCGGTCTCCGCCTCGGAGTCCTCGCTGTAGTCCAGATCGAGCATCGCCTGGCCGCGCACGATGCCGACGGATACCGCGGCCACCTGGCCGTGCAGGGGGCTGGAGTTCAGGATGCGCCGCCCGCGCAATGCCTCGATGGCATCGGCCAGGGCGACGAAACCACCGGTGATGGCTGCGGTGCGCGTACCGCCGTCGGCCTGCAGCACGTCGCAGTCGATCGTCACCGTGCGCTCCCCGAGCGCCCGCAGGTCGACCACGGCGCGGAGCGAACGGCCGATCAGGCGCTGGATTTCCTGGGTCCGGCCGGTCTGCTTGCCGCGCGCCGCTTCGCGCGCCGTGCGCGTGTGCGTGGCGCGCGGCAGCATGCCGTATTCCGCCGTGACCCAGCCCTGCCCCTTGCCGCGCAGGAACGCAGGCACGCCGTCCTCGACGGTGGCCGTGCACAGCACGCGCGTGTCCCCGCAATCCACCAGCACCGAGCCTTCAGCGTGGCGGGTGTAATGGCGGGTGAAGCGCACGGCACGCATGGCATCGACGGCGCGATCATTGCGGCGGGAAGCCATGGTGCTACTCCATGAAACGCAGCGCGACGGCCGAAGTGTTGTCACAGGTGGGTCCGCCACCCGCAACCGCCTGCGCACCGAGCGCCTCCAGCATGTCGGCGAGCGGAAGCTCGGGCACCGCAAAGGCGCCGGCGATGCCCGCGTCGTCGATGCCGGCCCACAGCCCATCGGTGCACACCAGCAGCACGTCACCGCTTTCCAGGCGCTGGCGGCGGCTCAGATCCATCTCCGGGAGTAGGGCTTCGCCACCGAGGCAGGACTCGACGAAATTGCGCATGGGGTGATTCTGCGTCTGATCGGGTCCGATGACACCTTCGCGCAGCAGTAGCTCGACATGGCTGTGATCGCGGGTGCGTGTAACGACCTGCCCGCGGCGCAGATGATAGGTGCGGCTGTCGCCCACGTGCGCCCAGTAGGCGCTCCCGCGCTGCACCAGGCACAGTGCGATCGTGGCGCGTGGCCGGTTATCGAGCGGAAAGCCCGCGCCGTGCTTGACGATCTGCTGATGCGCGGCGCCCAGGCCCATGTGCAGGAAGCCGAGCGGATCGAGCAATGGGTGCGGCGTCGCGCGGAAGCGCTGCGCGAGGACCTCCACCGCGATCTCCGCGGCCCGCTCACCTTCGGCGTGACCGCCCATGCCGTCGCAGGCGATCAACAGCGCGGCCTCACTGCCGACTTCGGCCTTGATCCGGTCCTGATTGCTGTCGCGCGCGCCCATCAGGCTGAGTTCGGCGTGTTCGACGCGCAAGCGGTCTCCAGGTCGTTGGGTTAAACTGGCCGCGACTTATAACATTCCGCGCCCGGCGAAGTAAGGGAGCCTCGGATTTAACATGATCTCGAGCATGACCGGCTTCGCACGTCAGGAACGGAGCGGCGCCTTCGGCTCCCTGGTGTGCGAGATCCGCAGCGTCAACCACCGCTTCCTCGACGCCACTGTCCGGCTCCCCGACAGCTGCCGCGCCCTGGAATCCGAGCTGCGACAGCGGCTGGCGGGTGAGTTGCGACGCGGCAAGGTCGATTGCACGCTGCAGCACCGCCCGCCGACGGCCGCGGCGCTGCAGGTGGATGAGGCCGCGCTCGCCCCGCTGCTGGCGCGCAGCCAGGAGCTCGCGGGGCAGCTGGGCAAGCTGGGTCGGATCAGTGTGCTGGACCTGCTGCGCTGGCCCGGCGTCCTGCGCGAGGCCGAGCTGGATCCGGAAGCGCTGTCCGCCACCGTACGCGAGCTGTTCGAAGGCACCCTCGAGGGCCTGCGCGCCGCCCGCTATCGCGAAGGCGAGAGGCTCACCGAGCTGATCATCCAGCGCTGCGACGCCCTGGCCGCGCTGATCGTGCAGGTGCGTGCCCGGCTGCCCGAGGTGCTCGCCCGCGTGCGCGCGCGGCTCGAGGAACGGCTGGCCGAACTCGGAGGCGAGCTGAACCAGGAGCGCATCGAACAGGAGATCGTACTGCTGCTGCACCGCCTCGATGTCGCCGAGGAACTCGACCGGCTCAGCGGCCATATCGCCGAGGCCCGCCGCACCCTGGCGGCGCCCGAGGCCGCCGGGCGGAGACTCGATTTCCTGCTGCAGGAATTCAACCGCGAGGCGAACACGCTCGCCTCCAAGTCACAGGATCTGGAAACCACGCGCGTGGCCGTGGAGATGAAAGTCGCCATCGAGCAGATGCGCGAGCAGGTGCAGAATATCGAGTAAGGGATCCTATTCCACCCGCAGCGTTCCCAGCATGGTGGGATGCAAGCTGCAGGCGTAGGGGAACACACCCTTCTTTCGTGGCGTGAATTTCCAGGATCGCCCCGCTGCGATCTCACGGGAATCGAATTGCTTGCCCCCCGCCGTGACCGTGTGCGGGAACGGATCGTGATTGGTCCAGATGATCGTGTCACCGGCCTTGACGATCAGTTCCTGCGGATCAAATCGCACACCGTCGATCCTCACTTCGTGGATCACAGGCCTCGGGCCCGCAGCCGCGCCGAGTGCTGGCACGAGACCAGTCACCGACGCGGCCGTAAGTAGGATGAGGAGAAACCTGACGCTCGTCCTCGACATCACATCACTTCTTACCGGCGAGCGAAGCCTGGATCCTCTTGGCGTGATCCAGATGCGCGACGAATGCCGGCCGGACCTGAACCAGCAGGGCCTTCAGCTCCGCATTCGATGCATTCGGGATCAACACCTGGTCGACCGCGGCCAGGACCTGCTCGTGGTAGGCCACCTCGTGATCGAGGTAGGCCTTGTCGAAGGCGGCACGCTTGAGCATCTTGAGATTGTGAAGATTCTGTTCACCACCGGACTTGAGACTCTGGCTGGTCGCGTTGTCCTCCGGCGTGACCTTGAGCTTCGTCACCAGATCCACCGCGGATTTGTTGACGCCCGTGTGGTCCGTGATCATGCGCTGGGCAAATTCGCGCACGTCCTTGCTGTGCGACTTCGACATGGCCAGCTTTCCGGCGTCGATATCCACCGTGTTCGCGGTGACCACGATGGAAGCAATCTGGGGGTCCGTGGGACCCTCGGCCTGCGCCGCCGTGGCCGCGAGACCCAGGCTCATCGCCATAGCCAATCCGATCATCTTCATGCGAGTACTCCTGATATGGAACCGTTCCAGTAACCACTACGATCGAAACCGCGCTCTGGACGCACGGTATTCGCTTTACTCGCATTGGATGCCGCGTCTGTACGCGGCGTTCCCGACCGGGCCGGGCGGCTACGGGGTGCCAGCCATGGCGCCAAGGCGCGCCAGGACGGCCGCCACGACCCGGTCACAGTGCTCGCCGCCGAAGTGGAAAACATCGGCCGTGGCCAGATCAAGCTCGCGAGCCAGCGACTCGCGCAGCAATCCCCGGGCCCGGAACAGGCGCGATCGGACGGTCGCTTCCGAGATCGACAGACATTCGGCGGTCTCCGCCACGGACAGCTCATCGACCTCGCGGAGGATGAACGCCGTCCGGAACGCCACGGGCAGTCCCTCGATTGCCCGCTCCAGGAGGTTGCGAATTTCTGCGCGTGACCCCGAAAGCTCGGGCGAGTCGGGCGAGTCGTCAAAGCCCATGGGTTCCGCCGTGA
>DASWFL010000166.1:0-2232 GCA_036394255.1 Steroidobacteraceae bacterium | reverse complement strand
CATGCGGTCTGTCCGCTGTGCGCGAGCCCCGATGCCCAGGTCCATGCCCGCCACGCTACGGTACTGTGGGTGAAGTGCTCGTGCGGGCTGGTCTACAAGAAGTGGACCGCGGAGCAGGCACCGGTGCCACGGCCTTTCGATCCAGCCAGCACCGCTTATTCGCGGCGTTGGCGGCATCGAGTGGCCAAGTCCCGCGAACAGATCCGCGACGTCCTCAATCACGTCGAATCCGGCCCGCTGCTGGATATCGGCTGCTCGCTGGGTTACACGCTGCGCGCCGCGCAGGAGCTCGGGATGGCCTCGACGGGGCTGGAGTATGACCCAGGGGTCGCCGCGTTCTGTCGCAGCAAGGGCTACACAGTGGAACTGGGCAGCATGACCGCCATGCCCTTTGCGGACGGTGCGTTTCAGATTATCGTGATGAAGCATGTGCTCGAGCACACGCCCGACCCGCGCGCCGCCCTGCGCGAGGTGCGGCGCGTGCTGCGTCCCGGCGGGGGGCTGTTCATCGCCGTGCCCTTCGGCGGCTACCACCGGGCCGTGAGCCAGCCTGGCCGTCACAAGTATTACCAGCCCTCCGATCCGGACACCGGGCACGCCATCTATTACACGCCCGAGACCTTGACGCGATTCCTGTCCGAGGAGGGGTATCGCGTCGCACATGTTCATCCGCAGCTCCTGCATCGCTCCGCCGGGGCGCTGCGCCAGCTGACACAACTGGTCACCGCTCCGCTCAATTGGTCGATCGAGCGATTGCGGGACGCGGCGCGTGTGCGCAAGGAATTCTGGCTGGTCGCGGTCCGCGGCGAAGCCCGCCTTCAGGCACACGGCCGTGCCTGAGGCCTATCAATGCAAGGCCCTGGTGCGCAATCTCCTCGCCCACGTGGGCCTGCGCAGCTACCGGCGCGCGGATACGCTGCTGCGCCTGCTGCGGCGATTCGAGGTCGGCCTGGTGCTGGACGTGGGCGCCAACGCGGGGCAGTTTGGCCGCCATCTGCGCGCCATGGGCTATCGCGGCCGCATGGTGTCCTTCGAGCCGCTGGCGCTGCCGTTCCGCAAGCTGAGGTTCAATACCGCCACTTTTTCGAACTGGCAGGCGGTGCAGCTGGCGCTCGGGGACACGGATGACACGCGGACCATACACGTGGCAGGAAATTCCCAGAGCTCTTCCTTCCTGGACATGCTGCCCCAGCACCTGGCCGCAGCACCGAAATCCGCCTACGTCGGCACTGAATCGGTGACCGTGCGGAGGCTGGATAGCGTCATCGACCAGTATTGCGGGCCGCGCGAGCGCGTATTCCTGAAGATCGACACCCAGGGCTACGAAGCGGCCGTCCTGCGGGGCGCCGGGCAGTCCCTGAGGCGCTGCATCGGCGTGCAGCTGGAGATGTCGATCGCGCCGCTGTACCAGGGCGAGCTGCTGCTGCCGGCGCTGATAGAGGAAATGGCGCAGCGGGGCTTTGCCCTGATGCATCTCAAGCCCGGTTTCTTCGACCCGCGGACGGGGGAGTTGCTGCAGCTCGATGGCCTGTTTTTCCGGCGCCCCGCGAGTCCATGATTGCACTGGAACCCATCGGTGGGCTGGGCAACCGCATGCGCGTGCTCGATTCCGGCATTGCGCTGTCCCGATACACGGGCTGCGAACTGCACGTCGTGTGGACGATACGCAATCAGATGCCCTGCCGGTTCGAGGATCTGTTTGAGGTCCCGGCCGCGTTCACGAGTTTGCGGCAGGTGCGCGATCCGCGCTTCCTGCGCTGGCTGCGCCTGCGCCGCGCGCGCGCGGCCTATGCGCGCTTCATCGATATACCGGAGGCGAGCCGGCTGGTCGCGGCCGGAGAGTCCTTCGTCGCGCTGGCGAATACGCCCGGCCTCATGATCCGGACCTACAGTCGCTTCTTTACCAACGCTGCGCCCTACGCCGAGTTGGTGCCGGCGCCCTCGATCCGCCAGGCACTCGATCGTTACCGGGAGCTATTGCCACGGATGGTCGGGGTGCACATCCGCCGCCAGGACAATCGCCAGTCGATCGCCATCAGCCCGACCGATGAGTTCCTGCGCAAGATGCGCTTCGAGCTGGAGCAGGAGCCGGCCACCGAATTTTTCCTCGCGACGGATGATTTTCGCGAAGAGGCGTTGCTGCGGCGGGAGTTCGGCACTCGCATTCACACGCATCCGAAGAAATCAGTGCGCCGCGGCGCTCGGCGCGCCGCGGTCGATGCCGTGGTGGAT
>DASWFL010000165.1:0-8071 GCA_036394255.1 Steroidobacteraceae bacterium | reverse complement strand
GTTCGGCCCCCGCCAGCACGTGCCCGATCGTCACCGTGTCGAAGGCGCCCGTTTCGAAGGGCAAGGCATACATGTCGCCACGATGGAATTCACAGTGTGCAAAGCCGCGCCCGTGCACCCGCGCGCGCGCCAGCCGCAAGGCGGGTGCCGACAGATCGATTCCCACGGCGTGGCTCGCCAGGGGTCCGAGGATCTCGATCAGGCGTCCGGAACCCGTACCGATATCGAGCAGTTCACCCACTGCCACCGGGCCGAGCTCCTGGCGCAGGAGCGCTCCCAGGCCGGCGTCTTCCGCAGCGGGCGTGGTCTCGCCGGCCAGTTCACCGGCTGCCGCCCCGCCCCGATCGCCGATCACATTCGTCAGGCGCACCCGATCCCGCCGCAGTGCCGGATCGTCCGCATCGATGGAGGCGAGCAATTCGCGCACCCACACGGATCGGGCGCCCGTCGCCGGCGTGCGGTAGTAGACGCATTTCTGTTCGCGGAACCGGTCCAGAAACCCCGCCTCGGTCAGCAGGCGCAGGTGCCGGGAAACGCGCGGCTGGCTCTGGCCCAGCACCCGGCTAACCTCCCCGACGGTGAGCTCACCGTGGCCCAGGAGGGCCAGCAGGCGCAGCCGGGTGGGCTCGGCCAGCCCCTTGAGGGCCAGCACCGCAGAGTCCATCTTCACACCCATTTCAGCCATTTTGGATATATAAACAAATATTGATATCTTTGCCAGTTTAGCGTAATAACTTGCGTGTTGACACAGATTTAGTCTCGGCAGGTCCCTTCTGGTACCCTGCTCGGCCTTTTTCGCCCTGGCTACTTTCCGGTCCCAAGTCCCCATGCAGCGCCCGATCCGCAACATCGCCATCATTGCCCACGTCGACCATGGCAAGACCACCCTGGTCGATTGCCTGCTCAAGCAGTCGGGCACCTTTGCCTCCCACGAGAAGATCGCCGAGCGGGTGATGGATTCCAATGACATCGAGCGCGAGCGCGGTATCACCATCCTGGCGAAGAACTGCGCCATCGAGTACGGCGGCACGCGCATCAACATCGTCGACACACCCGGCCACGCCGACTTCGGCGGCGAAGTCGAGCGTGTCCTGTCGATGGTCGACGGCGTACTGATCCTGGTCGATGCCGTCGAGGGTCCGATGCCGCAGACGCGCTTCGTCACCCGCAAGGCCCTCGGGCTGGGTCACAAGGCCATCGTGGTGGTGAACAAGATCGATCGCCCCGGCTCACGGCCGGGCTGGGTCGTGGACCAGACCTTTGACCTGTTCGACAAGCTCGGCGCCACCGATGAGCAGCTCGACTTCCCGGTGCTCTACGCCTCGGCGCTCCAGGGCTGGGCCAGTCTCGATCCGACCCGTGTGGAGGCCGACATGTCGGCGCTGTTCGAAGCGGTGCTGCAATACGTGCCGCCACCGCGCAGCGAAGCTGACGGCCCGCTGCAACTGCAGATCTCGACGCTGGACTACAATTCCTACGTCGGCCGCATCGGCATCGGCCGGATTCGCCGCGGCACGCTGCGTGCCGGCGCCCAGGTGGCGCTGCGCTACGGCGCAGAGGACCGGGGCACCGCCCGCATCGCACAGGTGCTCGCCTTCAAGGGCCTGCAGCGCGAGAGCGTCGAGGAAGCAGCGGCCGGCGATATCGTCGCCGTCACCGGCATCGAGGGCGTGAACATCGGCCTCACGGTCTGCGACGTGGAGCAGGCCGAAGGCCTGCCGCCCATCCAGGTCGACGAGCCGACGCTGGCGATGAATTTCCAGGTCAACACCTCGCCCTTCGCAGGGCGTGAGGGCAAATACGTCACCAGTCGCCAGATCCGGGAACGGCTGATGCGCGAGCTCCAGAGCAATGTCGCGCTGCGCGTGGAGGAAACCGAGGAACCCGACGTGTTCCGCGTCTCGGGCCGCGGCGAACTGCACCTGACCATCCTGGTCGAGAACATGCGGCGTGAAGGCTTCGAGCTCGCGGTCGGAAAACCGCAGGTGCTCAAGAAGATCGTCGATGGCCGTACGCTCGAACCCTTCGAGGCGCTCACGGTGGACATCGACACCGACTGCCAGGGCACCGTGATGGAAGCGCTCGGCGCCCGCCGTGCGGAACTCACCGACATGGTGATCGACGCTCAGGGCCGCGTGCGACTCGAATACCGGATTCCGGCGCGCGGCCTGATCGGCTTCCAGGGCGAGTTCATGACCATGACCCGCGGCAATGGTTTGCTGAGTCACATCTTCGATGGTTTCGATGAAGTGAAGGGCGTGATTCCCGACCGCCACAACGGCGTGCTCATCAGCAACGAGAATGGCGAAGCGGTCGCCTATTCCATCTTCGCGCTGCAGGAGCGCGGCCGCATGTTCGTCAGCCATGGCGAGAAGGTCTATGAAGGCATGGTCATCGGCATCCACAGCCGCGACAACGACCTCGTGGTCAATCCGATCAAGACCAAGAAACTGACCAACATCCGCGCCGCCGGCAAGGACGACGCCCTGCTGCTGACGCCCCCGATCAAGCTGACGCTCGAATACGCCGTCGAATTCATCGCCGACGACGAGCTGGTCGAGGTGACGCCTTCGAGTATCCGCATCCGCAAGCGTTCGCTGCGGGAACAGGACCGGCGCCGCGCGGCGCGCAGCGAGACGGCCGCAGCCCTGGGCTGAGCGGCCGCCGCCACGGCCGCGCCGGCTGCACTTATGTTGCTCTGGCGCTGTCGGCCAGCTGCGACAGCGACAATGGCAGCCCCGACGCGGCGATAATGGACGCTCCCTGTTGGAGTGCACCGTGGCCCGATACCCGATCTATTCCAGGCCCAGGGCCGCGCGACCCGCGTGGCCCGCCATGCTGGCGCTGCCCGCGCTCCTGTGGTGCGCGGCACCGCCCGTGATGGCCGCGCTTGGCGAGGCAGTCAGCTCCGTGAGCAGCGATGGCGCCCGGCTCAAGGCCAGCCTGCGCGTGATCGGCGGTGCCGGTTACGACGTCCATGAGCTCACGACGCCGGCAGGCACGACGATCCGCGAATACATCGCGCCGTCCGGCACTGTGTTTGCCGTGGCCTGGCGCGGCCCGTTCAAGCCGGACCTGCGCCTGCTGCTCGGCGGCTATTTCGATCTGTACGCCAGCTCACCGCGCAGTGCCGGCTCGACGCGCACGCAGCTGGCGATCGACCGGCAGGCGCTGGTCGTGCGTGCGGGTGGTCATATGCGGGCCTTCTCCGGTCTGGCCTGGGTCCCCGCCCTGGTGCCGGCGGGCGTGAACCCCGGGGCATTGCAGTGAGGGCGCGCGTCCTGGCGGTTGCCGTGCTGACAGCGGCGCTGAGCGCCTGCGGCGGCGGCTCGGGTGGCGGCGGACCGCCCGTGACGACGGGAACCAATGTCGCACCGCTCATCGTCGATGCCGGGCCCGGCGGGACGTCGGTCAACCTGCCCTTCGTCACGGTCACGGTCTGTGTCCCGGGCACCAGCACCTGCCAGACGATCGATCACGTGCTGCTGGACACCGGCTCCACCGGACTGCGCCTCGTCAACGAGGGGCTGGGAACATCGCCGATTGCCCTGCCGCAGGCCCTGAGCGCGGCCGGTGACCCGCTGCAGGAGTGCTTCCAGTTTGCTGACGGCTATACCTGGGGCAGCGTACGAACCGCCGATATACAGGTGGCGGACGGCACGGCGAGCAACGTGCCGGTGCAGCTCATCGGTGATCCCAGCTCACCGGCCGTTCCCGCCGACTGCCCCAATGGCGCGGTACCGGAAAATAATGTGGTCAGTTTCGGCGCCAACGGTGTGCTGGGCGTGTCCGTGTTTCGGGAAGACTGCGGGCCCGCATGCGTTGCCATTGCGAATCCCAACGGTCAGGGCGCCTTTTACGGCTGTCCGGCGAGCGGCTGCGTGGGCACCACCGTGGCATTGATCGCCCAGCCGCAAAATCCCGTCTACCACTTTGCCACGAACAACAACGGTGTTGCCGTGGAAATGCCCACGATCAGTTCGGCGGGCCAGCTGAGCGCGCGCGGTTCGCTCATTCTCGGCATCGGCACCCAAACCAACAATCAGCTGGGCGGTGCCGCGGTGCTCACCCTCGGCACCAGCGGCGAGTTTACGACCACCTATAACGGCACGCCGCTCACCTTCAGCTTCATCGACTCGGGCTCGAACGCCTATTTCTTCAATGACAGCGCGCTAACACCCTGTGTAAAAAACGTCGGCTTTTACTGCCCTGCCCGAACCACGCTGGCGGCGGTCAATACCGGCAAGAACGGTGTCGTCAGCGACGTAGCGTTTGACGTCGCCGATGCGGACGCGCTGACCGCGAACAATCCCACCTTCAGCGCCCTGCCCAACGTCGCCGGGACGAACTCCCTGGCGTCCTCATTTGATTGGGGCCTGCCCTTCTTTTATGGACGGCGCGTGTACGTCGCCATCGAGGGACAGAGCACTTCCGCGGGCCTGGGGCCCTTCGTCGCCTACTGAGGCGCGGCCCGCTCAGCGCTCGCCGTTCAGGAACCTGACATAGCGATCGAGCGCGCGGCGCTGATCGTCCCACAGGTCATAGCTGACCGTGTCCTCGCCCAGCGTGGCCTGGGCCGCGAGGCTGCGTGCGGCGGCGATGAAGCGCAGCGTGCCCAGGTCGGTTGGAAATACGAGCGGCTTCACGTCCTGGCCTGCCGGCGCGTGCACCGCGCGCGCGATACCCAGCTCCGCGGGCGTCTTGCCATTCGCGCTGAGTTTGATGCGGCGGTCATCGGCCATGAGCAGGAGCGAATCAGCGAGTGCCGACTTGGGCGCATCGAGTGCATCGATCGTCGACCAGACGTAGGCCACCAGCACGTACTCGACCTTGCCGCCCCGATTGACCGAGGCGGCGGATAGTGTGACGTAGTCGCGCAGGTTGGCCGCCAGCTCGGTGCGCTGACGCGCGAACACCAGGGGCGAGTCGACGACGGTCACCGTGGCGCCGGTCTGCTCGTCCAGATATTCCTGCGCCTGCGCAGCGGCTGGCGCACTGGCGCAGCCGGCATCGAGAACCAGCGCGCCGGCCAGCAGCGCGAGTAAGCCAACACGAGCCAGCACCATCAGAATCCGAGGCGATAAGCGAGGCTCACATAATAGCGCTTTGTATTCTGGGTCTGCTGCGAGTTGTCACGCTTGCCGATCTGCCCGCCCGCCTCGAACTGCAGCAGCCGCTGCCCGCGCTGGTAGTCGATCAGCACGGAGGGGATGAGGGACAGGTCAGTGCTGCCGTCGCTGCTGAGCTGCCGATGGTCGATCGTGAGTCGGGGCCCCAGCCGCCAGGCACCGCTGATCGGCATGCGGCTGGTCGCCGCTATGGAGGCGATCTTGCCCACTTCGGTGTTGGCATAGGCGATGCTCAGCACGTTGAAATCACCGCTCCGCCACAGGTTCGAGCCGTAGACCTGGGCCTGGTAGGACAGGTCCAGACCCGTCGCGGGCTGGGCGGGTACACCGCCCGAGCCCACCGTCGCGCCGATTTCCGTGGCGCTGACGGTGGTGGAGAACTGGAAGCGCTGGCCGAGGGGCCGCGTGGCGGTCAGGCTGTAATTCGAGGTGACGGCGGTCCGATCGATGGCCAGCTGGTGAATCTCCGCGTCCGTGAACACCTGGCGCATTTCATCGAGCGTGGTCACGGGCTGGCCGATCAGCGCGCTGCGAGTTGAAATGACCGGGGCATTGCGCTTCTCGGCATCGAAGCTCAGGCTCCAGCGATCGGGCAGCTGCAGGGTGCCCAGGAGCGCTGCCGCGTTCAGGGACTTGAAGTAGATGTCGTAGTCCACCAGCGCGGTCAACGAGCCCTTCGGCAGGAGCAGGCGCGCCGACATGCCGGTGCCGCGCCGGTCGGTCTCACCCTCGAAGCGCTGCTGGGCGAAGAAAACGCTCGCGTCCCAGTGGGCGCCGGGCGGCGTGTAGGGAATCGCCACCGCCCAGAAACTGCGCTCCCGCCGGATGCCGACGTTGGTCTGCTCGACCGGGTAGCCTGCACTGACGTTGATGCCCCAGGCTGGGACCATCTGCCAGGAGGCGAAGACACCGTCATAGGTGCCGAGCACCCCGTCACCGTTGCGTGACTGGCGCCCGAGGCGGCCGAGCAGGTTCCACTGCAGATCGGCGAGCTCGACCGTGGCCACGCTGACGCGCTTGGAGGAATCGCTGCTGCTGGTGGCGGAGCTGCCGGCAAAATTCTTGGCATACCCCGCGCTGATGCGGGTGATCATGTCGTAGCGCTCACCGCGATGGCGCGCGAGCAGGTCGACGTCGCTGTACAGCGCATTCTGCTGCTGGGTCTGGCTGTTGTTGGGCACCACGCCGGTGCCGCCGTTGGCGGTATTGGTGACGGTCGTGCCATCGTTGCGGTACATCTGCGAGAAACCGCCGTTCAGGATCCAGCCGCCCGGCGCCGCGCCGCCCCCGCCGGTGCCGGTCTGCGCCTTCAGGGACGCTGCGCGCAGCGTCGCCAGGCGCCGCGTGATGCGCTCGGCCGCTTCACCGCCCGGATAGCGGCGCAGATATTCCTCGTACTCGGCCTTCGCGTGCGCCAGTTGCCCGGATCGCTCACGCGCCAGCCCCAGCAGTTCCTGCATGCTGGCGCGCAGCGGAAACTCCGGCTGGCGCTGCAGCTTGGTCAGCGCGGCGATCGCCTTGGTATAGTCGCGCGCCGTCAGGGCCGCGCGCGCGCCCGCCACCAGCGCCGCCAGCGCAGCCGGATCGAGCGCGGGATCGGCGCCCATGCGCTCGACCGCTGGCAGGGTTTCCGCGGCGCCCGCGTTGCTCGTGACCTCGTCGCCGATCGCGAGCCAGGCGCGCGGGTAGTCGGCGAGCGCCTGGTTGAGTACGCGCTCGGCGTCGGCGCGCTTGTCGAAGGGTCCCGCCCGCAGGCGATACCAGGTCTGCTCCTCGACCACTGCCTGGCTCACGAAGACGGCTACCTTCAGCCGGTCGCGCGCGAGCTGGAGGGCTTCCGGCGTGAAGTCCTTGGGCTGCGACTCGAGATTGACCGCATAGCTGGTCTCCGGACCACTCGGCTCATTGACCATGACTTTGCCCCGGCCGCGGGCACGATCGATGAGTCGCAGGCGCAGGCCGCGCGGATCGGCGCCCTGTGCCAGGACGTAGCGCTCGCTCTTCAGAAAGTTGAACACCAGCGTTATCTGGCCGGGAATGTCGGACTCGACGCGAACGGCATCGATGATGTGTGCGCCGCCCGACAGCGGCGGCAACTCGCCCTCGATCTGGCTGCCCGGGGACACGCCGCAGTCGCCCTGCGGCAGCATCTGGATGCGCAGTTCCTTCCCCTCCGACGCGGGCTGATGCGTCAGGTAACGCAGCGAGCAGGTGAACTGCACGACGATGTCGACCTGATCTTCGTGATCGTTGACCTCGACGATATCGATGAAGCGCCCGGGGCCGCTCGTCAGCGATTGCGCACTGGCGATCGCACTGGTGCCCAGCGCCACCAGCAGCGCTGCACCGAATCGTGCCAGGCCGTATGTGCGCCTAGTGCTTGAACGCAGCATCGGTGACCCGGTGATACGGCCCCGGCATGGGTTTTGCGACCGTGCCGAGCGTCGCATCCTTGTACACGTGGCAGGCACCGGTGCAATCGCGCAGCTCCGCTGCGGTGTATTTCAACCCACCCACGGTCTTGGGGTGCACATCGGGTTTGAAAGCGCTGGCGTGGCAGCCCGCACAGCTGCCGGCCTGGGCGGCCGACGCCCAGATGATCTGGTCGGTATTGGTCGTATGGCAGCTCGTGCAGACCAATGCCGCGCGATGATCACCGGGGTAGCTGGCCGACTTGTGCACAAAATGCAGCACCGCCCAGTCGGGATAACTGTGGCAGGTGGCGCAGTCGCGCGTCATCATCATGTGCGTGGGCGTCACGCCCAGCGCTATGTTGTTGTCGTGGCAGCTGGCGCAGGTCGCGGTCAGCGTCGTGTGATCCAGTTTGGCCGGCTTCCAGCTGAGGGTGCCGTGGCAGGTATCGCACTGCGCAGTGGTCGGCACGTGATTGACCGGCAGGCCCGAGGCGTGCAGCGAATCATGGCAGGTCCTGCAGGTGTGCG
>DASWFL010000164.1:0-9287 GCA_036394255.1 Steroidobacteraceae bacterium | reverse complement strand
TAGTGGGCCTTGCCGTCCACGCCGTCGATGACCAGATAGCCCCGGTCGCGCAGCTCGTCGGCCAGCCCCTTCGCGGCTACGCGCCCGAGAATGGTTCGGCCATCGTCGCCCGGCTCGAACACTGCCAGCTCGCGCGGCTCGCCGCGCATGGCCCGCTGCATGGTGCGGATGATGTCGCCACGCTCGCCCAGGGTGCGCAGGGTCTTTCCCGCGTCGGCGTGGACGGCCCAGGTGCCGGGCTGCATTTCGTCGGCCAGGCCCAGGCGCTGCAAGCGTTGCAGCCGGCCAACCAGCAACAGGCGCTGGCGTTGCAGTCTCGGTTCGTTGAAGCGTTCGATCTGCACTCGGCCGTCGTCGCCGGCCTCGCGTTGCAGGGTGCGATCCAGGCTCGTCCACCGCTCCTGCTTCACCTCGCGCTGCAAGGTCTGCTGGATCTCCAGCTCGGTGCGCGGCCCCAGCCATTCGGTCGCCAGCTCGGCGGCGCGATGGCGGAAGCCATCGGCGATGTAGTCGCCCGCAATGATGAGGTCTTTGCCGGTGTCGTCGCGCCCGCGCACGACTATGTGCGTGTGCGGGTTGTCGGTGTTCCAGTGGTTGACGGCCACCCAATCGAGGCCCGTGCCCAGGTCGGCTTCCATGCGGCCCATGAGGTGCCGCGTGTAGGTGCGCAGGTCTTCCAGCTCGGCGCCATCCTCGGGCGAGAGGATGAAGCGGAAATGGTGTCGGTCGTCGGCGCAGCGTTCCTTGAAGGCGTCGAGGTCGGCGGCATCGGTCTGCGGCCCGTAGGCTTGGCCCGGCTCGCCATCGCGGCCCACGCCATCGCGCTCGATGTAGCGCAGGTGCTTGGCGAGCGACTGCGGGCTGGCCTGGCGCTGGTTGACCAGCAGCGTCTTGATGGTCACGCGCCGCGACATGGGCGTGAGCTTCGCCCCCGCGAAGCGCGCCGCCGTGTGGCCGCGCCCCAGGCGCGAACCGGGCCGCTGGCCGGTGTCCGCGCCCTTGCCGGTTCCGCCTGGACGGCGCACTGAGGACTTGCCGCTGCTGGCCTTGCCTGCCTGCTTGAGTACCTTGGAAACGAAGCTCTGACCTTGGCCCTTGCCTCGGTTCTTCGGGGCGCTGGGGCGGATGCGGAAATCTTCATCGCGGCGGTTGCTCATGGCTGCGCTCCCTGAAGGCTGTGGCGTGTCCGGTCGTGCAAAGCACGCGGACATGCCTGTACCGGCGCGGGCCTCGCGCCCCAAGCGGCACGGCGGCGAAGCCGCGCCGTGCCGCGCCACCCCCACGTGCAGACAGGCTTTGCGGGCCGACAGGTGCCGCCCCCTTTTGTCTTGCCTTCCGCATTTGCCTCCCCCTGTCCCCCAGGTTCTCGATCCCGGCAACTGCGGCCCGGTGGCAAGGCTGCACCAGCAGCCAGCGCACCGGCGAACACGGCAATGGCCGCAGGCCAGCCGTGTTCGAGGCAAGACGCCTGCACGTGGGACGGCTGCGCCGGAGGCAGCGCGAAGTGCAGCGCGGATGCGCTCGCACTGCACGCGCGACGACATGACAACGGCCAGCAGAACGACACGCCCGATAGCACGATGATGCGCAGCGAATCGGTGGCCATCATGGGCGCGACTCCAGCCAGACGGGGCGCGCAACGCCGATCACGGAAGCTGCGCTGACCGGCCCGAAATACCGGCTATCGAACGACGCCGGATTGGTCACACTGAGGAGGAACAGCTCGCCATGCCGCAAGCGGTGGCATTGCTGCCGGGATGGCAGCGGCCGGCCCCAGCGATCGGCAGACAGCACGGCGGCTGAAGGCACGCCGTCGATGCGGACTTTGCCGTCAGCGATGCACACCTCTTGCGGCGCCACCGCGCCCACGCGCTTGAGCAGAGGAATGCGCGTCGGCAGGTAGCCGCGCTGCGCAGCGAGCGCGGCAGCCTCGGCAGGCAGCGGCACCAGCACGATGCTGCCTACCGACAACGGACGTGGTGGCGAGCTGGTGCGATGGTCGAGCGGATCGATGCGATACCAGCCGACCTCCACGCTGTCGGACGGGTTGTAGGTCAGGCGTGGCAGCGGATGCACGAAGGACGCCCAGGCCAGCGCAGCGAGGCCGCAGGCGGACAGGCCCGCCAGCACGAGGCGAGCGCGCACGCGCAAGCGAGGGTGCGGCGCGGTGCCGGAAGTGGAAACTGCGGTCATGGCAGCGCCCTCCCGGCCAGCCAGGCGGCGTGCCGCTCGGCGGTGTATTCGGGCAGCGGCAAGTGCGCTGCGAGCCGGTTGGCGAGCGTGCGCCAGTACGCGGGCGAGACGCCGACAGGCGTGATGCCCAGCGCCTCGATGGCGTCGATGCGCGCCAGCACGGCACGCACCGATTGCTCACCCTCGGCGTGCAGCAAGAGGCGCGCGCCAGGTTGCACGCCGGAGATGCGCTGCGCGCCATCCATCGGCATGCACGCCTGCATCACCATGAGCTGCCAGCGGATCGTGCCGTAGTCGTTGGCCTGCCAGCGGATGCGGCAGAGAACCGCATTCGGCGTGAACACCGCGCAGCGGCGCCAGCGGTCGAACCGGATGATGCGGGCAGGATCACCGAAGCGCAGGTAGAGGTCGAAGCGTTGGTCGATGTATGCGAGCGCAACGCGCGTCAGCGGTACGCCGTCGGCCACGCCGACAGGCGGGATGGACGGCGGTGCCGAAGCCGTCGAGGCGGGTGTGTTCATGAGGACTTCTCCGGGAATTCCCGCTCCAGCAGCGCGCGCAACAGATCGGCCACCGTCACGCCTTGCGTGAAGGCCGATACCTTGATGCGCGCCCGCATGGCGGGCGTGATGTCGAGGGTCAGGCGGGCCGTGTAGAGGTCGCCTTTCTGGAGGTCATCGGCACTGCCCTGGCGAATCCACGCCTCGGCGTGCGGATTCGCGGGCGGGCGAGCGCCGATGCCGATGCGCTTGCCCGTGCGCTTGCTGGCAGGAGTGCTCATGACGGCCACCGCAGCAGTTCATCGACCAGCGCGGTGATTTCGCGCGCGGCGGCGCTGTCTGGCGCCGTCTCGCGTGCAAGCCGGCCGGCGGCCACGCTGTCGGCAAACACGATGCGCTGATGCACTTCCGCGCGCAGCGCAGGAAGCGGCTGCTCGGCCAGCGCGCCGCGGGCCTCGCGTCCGATCACGGTGGTGCTCACGCGCCGGTTGATGACGAAGGCCGCGCGCAGCGCAGGCCGGAACACCTGCGCCTCACGGATCAGCGCCACCATCTCGGCGCTGGCCCACAGGTCGTAGGGGCTGGGCTGCACCGGGATCAGCACCCGCTCGGCCGCCAGCAGCGCGGAGCGCGCCAAGGCAGCGATCCTGGGTGGCCCGTCGATGACGACGTGATCGGCCCGCCTGGCGAGTTCTGGCGCTTCCTGGTGCAGCGTTTCGCGTGCGAGGCCCACGGCGCTAAATAGCCTTGGCAAACCTTGCTGGCTGCGGCGCTGTGTCCAGTCCAGCGCGGAGCCCTGTGGATCGGCATCCAGCAGGATGACCGACTGCCCGCGCATCGCCAGCTCGCCGGCGATGTGGGTGGCGAGCGTGGTCTTGCCCACGCCGCCTTTCTGGTTGAGCAGCGCGACGATCATGACCGGACCCTCCGTGTCGGAAAGCCCGCCTGTTGCCGCTGCGCTTCGCGTCCTGTGGCGGTTGTCCACCGAGGCGCGGCGCTGCTACTACCAGTTAGAGTATTTAAGTTAGGGAAGTTAGGAGAGGCCGAAACCCGCGCCAGTATTAGCTTTGCGGCCGGTTTTGTTGCCTGATAGCACGAGGATTCGTTGCCTGATAGCACGATACCTCTGTTGCCTGATAGCACGAGTCCGTCCACAGGCTGCGCAGCAGTTATCCCCGTGCCGTGGACGGCACGGGCCGGAACGTCAGCAGCGGCGAGGCAATGCCCGAGACGTACTCGATGCCCAACTGGTAGCCAGGCAAGGCTTGCCGCACCACCAGTGCGCGCAGGTCGGCGGCGAAGTCGTAGTACCGCGCCACGCTGCCCGACTTGCGGTACAGGTGCTGGAAGTCGAACTGCCAGCCGCCAGGCTGTCGCCCGCCGTGCTTGCGCACCAGGCGGTACAGCCATCGCTCGATCCCGCCCGTCAGCCGGAAATACGCCGGGTCGATGGTCAACACGAGGGCAGCATCGAGCACGCCCGCATAGAACCAGTCCGGCAGGATCAGTTCCAGCCCCAAGGGGGTGCCCTTGGCATCGGCCAGTTCCTTCCACTCGTTGATCCATGAGAAGCGATGCAGGCGCCGCCCGGTCGTCTCGCGGATCGACGTGGCCACGGTCGTGGACTGCAGCCGATCCAAGGCCGCCTTGAGGCGCTGGTAGTCGCGCAGCGACGTACCGCGCCCGATGAAGCGCAGGATCTCGTAGGGCGTGGCCTGCATCAGCCGCGACGGGCGCAAGCCCGCATCGCGGGCTTCCACAATCTGGCTTGCAGCCCAGATCAGGATGTCCGCATCCCAAATCGTGGCGATGCCATGCTCCTGCGTGCCCTCCACGCGGATCGTGATGCCGCTGGCGCGGAAGTCGATCGGCGCCGTGCGCCGCGACTTCGCCAGCGAGAAGAACGGAAAGGCCATCAAGTCCTGGCTGTCGCGCGGCGCCATGTCGCCCGGCAAGGCGCGGAACAGATCGAGCTGTTCGCGCTCTTGCATCGGTCGCTGCCGCATGGGCAGCGCGGGGCTGGACATGGCGAAGGCCACCCGCGCGCCAGCGATCAGCGCGCACGGCTGTCCGCCGAATGCTGCTCGGCGTACTCGGGCTCGGACGTGCTCTCGAAGCTGCGCTCGGCGGCCCAGGCATCGAGGTCGACCACGGCGTACATCACGCGGCGGCCGAACTTGCGGAACTTGGGACCGCCTCCCAGCACGCGCTGCTTTTCCAGCGTGCGCGGCGACAGGCGCAGGTACTCGGCGGCTTCGTCGTTGGTGAGATAGCGTTGGGGCTGCGCGGCAGCGGTCGAGACAGTAGCGGCAGGCCGCAAGGGAGCAGGACGCATGGTGAGAACCTCCATCGGTTGCAGGGCTCCGGCCACACAGCGCAACCGGATGAAGGCAGTCTCAGAAAACGAAGCCCTCCTGCTCAGGGTCGTTTTGCGCTCTCTTCAAAACGACCCTTCTCAAGCGGCGGCAGTTGTGCTAGGCGGCGATAGCCGCCGCGCATCAACGCATCGCCGCGCCGCACCAGGCGGCGCACCTTGGAGCGCAGGCCGCCGTCGCTGTACCAGCCGGCTGCGGCGTCCGCACCGAACAAGCCCTCGGCGACGTCGCGCAAGGACGCGCCCGCCAGGGTGGCGTCGAGCGCCTGCAGGGTGTGTAGCTCCAGCAGCGCCGCAGGCGGTGGCCTGGGCCGAGCCATTGACGCAGGCGTACCAGGCATAGGGGCCGCAGGGGCGGCGTGACGGCCACGATAGGCATGGGCCACGGCCATGCCGTCCTCCAGGCCAGGCGCCAGCGCATAGCGCTGGCAAAGGCTGGGGCTGCGCGCGATCAGCGCCAGACCCTTGCCGTCGTGCAGCAACTGCTTGTGGCCGGGGATGCGCCAGAACGCGAAGGCGGTGGCATCCGGAGGCGGATCGGCATCGGGGTGAAGCTGCACCACGGC
Organism: Steroidobacteraceae bacterium; assembly: GCA_036394255.1. Lineage (GTDB taxonomy): Bacteria > Pseudomonadota > Gammaproteobacteria > Steroidobacterales > Steroidobacteraceae > FEN-1191. The sequence goes on along the minus strand of DASWFL010000164.1, from coordinate 3,654 downwards.
CCCATGGCCGGGAAGCCAGGCCGGATGCGCGTCACGCGCATCCACGTCCGGGTCTTCCAGCAGACGCAAGCCCCAGCGATGCGCGGCATCGGGGCAGCGCGCACGGCGCAGCCAGTCGATCCGGTAGTCGGGATGGCGGCGCAGGTACTCCCAGGCCAGTGCGAGCGTGTCCAGACACAGGACGTAGAGGTAGGCGGCGGTCGGATACCAGTGCGCGAGGTGGTGCGGTTCGGCCATGACGCAAGCTCCCGTAGAGCAGGACGGCCGTCACTGGTTTCACACGCCAACGTCACCGCATCGAACTAGCATCCAATCGTGAATAAGCTGGTAGATTAGTAACTTGCGTGTCAAGACGAAAAGCATCCGATGGATTGCGCGGATCGTCTGAATGCGACGGTGGCGCGCGAGGAAATGCGGCCTCCTGCGCTATCCACCGTGCCCGATGGCACGGCTGGCGTCATGACCGTTTGCGTCAGGGTGGCACTGGTTTGGTGCAACAGTGCGGATTAAGACCTGACGGGTCTGGAGCAAGACCGAAATAGCCTCAATGCGCCCGGCTTGGCCGTGGCGCGAACGGCTCAATCGAGGACGGAACCGTTCTCCTGGGCCAGCCGCAGGTACTCCGACAACGGGCGCACCGCCCGGAAATACCGATCTCGCATCACGGGCTGTTTGCTCGGCCCGACGATGGATGCGAGGTCGGACAGCTTGATCTCGCCCAGCTCAGGCATGCTGATCCCCAAGTCGATCAGGCCATGGGCCGTATCGCCGTCAGCGGGGTCAAGCGACACCAGCAGCCAAGTGGCGTGTGCGTCCGGCGTGAACAACCGCACCACGGGCAGCGGGTCGATGGCCCGGCCAGCGGCCCGGACCCGGCCGTGTTCCAGCAGTTGCTTGCGCTCGTCCTCGGTCATGAGTTGGTTCATGGGCGTTACCTCATTCGCACAAAACCGCCGAAGCGTGAAAGCGCAAAACCGCATCGGCGGGTTTGTGGAAAGGCACGGATGCGGTTTTGTGCTTCTGTGAGAAGCTGCAGATACGGATTTCCGTAAAAGCACGAAAGCGGCAGGCGGGCATAGTTGAACACTATAGATTGTAGCCCTATAGGGCTCAATCGGATGTCATCTTGGATTTTGCGGAGATCCAGGGTTGGCAGCGAAACATACATTGTCGGAGGCACTAAAGACCATCAGGAAAGCACGTGGTTTGAGCCAGGAAGCGTTCTCGGACGTGTCCAGCCGCACCTACATGAGCACGCTGGAACGCGACCTCAAAAGCCCCACCTTGAACAAGCTGGCCGAGCTGTGCGAGGTCATGGAGGTGCACCCGCTCACGCTGCTGACGCTGGCCTATGCCGGCGACGACCTGCAGCAGGTCGATCAGCTGCTGGCGCAGGTGCGCCAGGAGTTGGAGACTGTGGCGAAGAAGAGTGACACGCCATAGCGTGCGACCGCGCTGGCGTGGCCGATCCGGTGCAGCCGGTTCGGGGACTTCAGGGGCGCCAAGCATCGCGCGGCGGGGAGAGGCCGCAGGGTTTTCCCCCGGAGGCAAGCGAAGCGCGCAGCTGCGATAGGGATTGAAGCCGAATGGCCATGACGGCGAAGTCGGCATGGGGCGCAGCCCGCAAAGCCCGGTCGGCGCAGTGCGCCGAATCGCCCTGCATTCGCCCTGGCAACACGAAGTCATGGTGATGCTGCCCGACCACCACCATCACGAAGCTGGGAGAGCCAAGCCTTCCAGTCTGCTGATCCAAGCAGTACAGCGCCCCGCCGCAGTGGGCGGGGCGCTGGCGGCCGTCAGGCCGCCTGGGGCTTGCTGCGCGACCAGATCAGGTCGTGCGTGCCGTTCTCTCCTTCGATCAGGCGGGCATAGACCGTGGCCGGGAACGAAGGATCGTCGAGGGTCACGGAGATGTACTCCCGCCCGGCCTCGCTGGTCTTCTTCCACGCCGCGCCGATGTCGTGGCTGGCGGCCTGCAGGCGGAAGTCCGGGGCCTTCTCGTTGTCCCCCTTGTCGTTGGGCACCAGCTTGACCTTGACTTTGAGCGTCAGGGTGCGAAGCGTGCCGGTGAAGCCGTCTTTGTCTGCGGTGAAGGTGCCGATGTTGGCCATGATGAAACTCCTTTTGGTGGAACAAGGTTCGCGCCCATCGCGTCCTTGTTGTGATCCGGCCGGCGGGGGACGGGCGGGCTGCACCGCTTGCGGTCGCAACGCAGTGGAGAGCCGGGAGGCGAAAAGAATTTGTCCCGCGAGGAATGCGCCGAACGCAGTGACAAAGCAGGGGAAATTGTTTTCGCCGGACGGTTGCAGCCATGAAGCCCGAGGCGCAGCCGCGCCACCGCTAGGATTCACAACAACACAAGGACGCCTTGGGCCGAACCGCATCGAAAGGAGGCAGGGCCGGCTCGGCATCCCCGCACGAAGGCAGCACCGGCTCGCCCACTGACGCGGGCCAGGTCAACCATCCGACGACAAGCGAGAACGCCCCGGCCGCACCTTGCGGCGCCGGTCTTGAGGCGTGGCGTGGAAGCTCCATAGCGATGCCGGGCGGGATGTCCGTGAACCGTCCTTCGTGACGTGATGGGCGAGAACCGCCAGCGTTGAGGACGGCACGCATTCGCACAACCTGCCGCAGCAAGCACCAGCGTGTTCGCCAGCTCCGTCCATTGCGGCGGGGCGCTGGCCGGGCCGATCCGGCATCGACGGTTCGGCGGCATCGAGGGGCGCCAAGCTCGCGCGGCGGGGATGGGCCTTGCGCCGATCCCCCGGAGGCAAGCGCAGCGCGCAGCGCCGCAGGCGCGAAGGCGTGAGTGGATTGAAGCCGAATGGCCGTGACAGCGAAGTCGGCACGGGGCGCAGCCCGAAAGCCCGGCGGCGCTACGCGCCGACACGCCCAGGCCGTTCTATATTTTGAGCAGGGAACGCAGAACACCATGACCATCCAGCTACGACACGAAACCACGAACGACATTGCCGCTATCGAGGCCGTGACCATTGCCGCCTTCGCCGATGCGCCGCACACCAGCCACACGGAGCAATTCATCGTGCGTGCATTGCGCGACGCTAGCGAACTGACGCTTTCCATCGTGGCCGAAGAACACGGCCAGGTCGTCGGCCATGTGGCTCTGTCGCCGGTGACTATCACCAACGACCACGGCCACAAGGCCAAAGGCTGGTGCGGCCTGGGGCCGATCTCCGTCCTGCCGCAGAGGCAGGGGCACGGCATCGGCTCGCGCCTGATGGAACAGGCGCTGTCTGAACTGCGGGCCATGCAGGCCGAAGGCTGTGTGCTGCTCGGAGAGCCCGCGTACTACGGGCGCTTTGGCTTCCAGGCCCATGCGGGCCTGCAACTGCCGGGCGTGCCGCCCGGCTATTTTCTCGCACTGGCCTTCCATGGGCCAGTGCCCGAAGGCATCGCGCAGTACAGCGATGCCTTCAACGCCGCCGCCTGAGTGCCAGTGAAGGCGGCGGCGTAATGCCCCGGCTATTCGGCTTCAACACCGGGCGCGGCCACCGCCGCGCCCGGATTATGCGTTTCACCGCGCCCAGGGCGGAACGGCCTGGGCGCGGTGCTGACGATGATCATTCCTTCGTTTCGATGATCCACCACACGGCACGCGGCAAGGCGCGGCCCGTGATGGGATGTATGTCGGTG
>DASWFL010000163.1:0-5094 GCA_036394255.1 Steroidobacteraceae bacterium | reverse complement strand
CGCCCGAGCCGGCACGGTGGATCTGCACGTCGACGCCAGCAACATCAGCACCACGCTGGTCTTGCCCAGGGAGCGTTGGCCGCTGGCGGTGTCTCGCGCTTTGGCGGGTCCGGTGGTGCGCTACTGGGGCGAGTTGCTGGTGTTCGTGCTGTCCGCATTATTTTTGGCCCGCGTTCCTCGTTCACCGCTGGCGGCGCACGAGTGGTTGCTGCTGGGTCTGGGGCTGTCGACACAGTCGTGGGCGGTCTTCGCGCTCATGGGGGCATGGTTCTTCGCGATGCGCTGGCGTGCGCAGTGGCGAACGGAAAGCGCCTCGCGACCGGTCTTCAACCTCGTGCAGATCGCGCTGGTGCTTTTCACGGCCACCGCCATAGGCAGCCTGCTCTTCTCAGGCATCCGCTTTGGTTTCCTCTCGGCGCCTGACATGGGCGTCGCCGGTGCCGGATCGTCGGGCAACAGCTTCCTCTGGTTCCACGACCTGGCGCACGGCCCGCTGCCCGAAGTCAGCGTCTGGTCAGTGCCGCTCTGGAGTTACAAGCTCCTGATGTTCGCCTGGGCATCTTGGATCGCGTTCGCGCTGACGGGCTGGCTGCGCTGGGCCTGGGGCGCGTGGACCCAGGGCGGCCCGCGTCCCGATCAAGCCGAGTCGCTGGCCCAAGAATCAGCGGCGCCTCAAGAATGAGAGGCGGATAGCTGCTCGGCGGATTGCTGTTCCGCGGGAGTCAGTCCCTGGATGTCAGCGACGACGAGCGTGCCCGTGCCCTCGTTGGTGAAGACCTCGGCGAGTATGCTGTCGGGCGATCGATAGCCGATCACGTGCACGCGCCGCACGCCGCCGCGCACTGCATCCTCAATCGCCCTGGCCTTCGGCAGCATGCCATCGACGATCCGGCCCTGCTCGCGCATGCGGGCGAGGCCGGCCAGGTCGATGTAGGAAACCACCGAACCAGGATCGGCGACATCCTCGAGTATGCCCGGCGCGCCTGTGCACAGGATGAGTTTCTCGGCCTGCAGGGCCGCACCGATCGCGGCCGCCACCGTGTCGGCATTGATGTTCAGCAGCTGGCCGCCGGTGTCGGCCGAGAGCGGGCTGATCACCGGCATCAATCCGGCGTCGAGGTGCTTGCGGATCACGTTGGTATTGATCTGATCGATGTCGCCGACAAAACCGAAGTCGACGGTCTCCGTGTCGGTGGGCTGGAGGCGCACCGGCGGGCGGCGGTGGGCCTGTACCAGGCCGGCGTCGACACCGGAGAGTCCGACCGCGTCGATCTGCAGCTCGCGGCAGATCGCGAGTATTCGCGTGTTGATCAGCCCGTTGAGCACCATCGAGGTCGCGTCGAGGCATTTCTCATCGGTGATCCGCCGTCCCTGCACCATGCGGGTGGACACGCCCATCGCCGCGCTGACGGCGGTCAGCTGCGGGCCGCCGCCGTGCACCATCACAACGCGCACGCCGAGGTAATGCAGGATCGCGATCTGCTCCATCAGTGCGCGCGTCAGTTCCGCATCGCCGAAGACTCCACCGCCGGCCTTGACGACGAAAATCCTGCCCTTGTACAGGCGGATGTAGGGCGCCGCGCCACGCAGCGCGCGGATCGTGGCCACCTGTTCGGTTCGATGCAGTTTCATGATGACGGGGGACTCCAGCAGCAGGGTTTCATGAGCTGAGCAGGCGATGCAGCACGGCCATCTGCGCCGGCAGGCGGTTGTAGGCCTGGCGCAGCACGAGGCTGCGCGGTCCGTCGAGCACCTCGTCCGCGACCGCGACGTTGCGCCGGAGCGGCAGGCAATGCATCAGCCGGCAATCGGCTGCGCTGCGGGCGAACCAGTCGGAGCGCACACACCAGTGGCTGAGTCTACGGCGCAACTCCCGGTCGGCCTCGGCATCGCCATAGTGCGTGGTGCTGCCCCATTCCTTGGCGTACAGCACATGCGCGCCCTCCAGGGCCGCCTCCCGGTCCGTCGTTTCAGTCACGGCACCGCCGCTGGCCGCCGCGGCGGCGCGCGCGCGCTCCATGATGGCTGGCGGCAGCGCGAACCCTTCCGGGCGCAGCACGATGACTTCCATTCCGCGCATCGCCGCCATGTGCACCGTGGCCGCCGGCACCGCCAGGGGCAGCGCCCGCGGATGCACCACCCAGCTCAGCACGAGGCGGCGGCGGCCGGCGCCAGGCAGTTCATCGAGTGTTTTCCAGTCGGCCAGTGCCTGGCAGGGATGATTGATCGCCGATTCCAGGTTGATGAGCGGCCGGTCGACCAGGGCCGACATCGCCGCAAACTGGCGGTCCGCCAGATCGTTCGCGAGGTCCCTGCCCTCCGCAAATGCGCGGATGCCGAGCGCATCGCAGTAGGAGGCGAGCACCGGCAGACCCTCGCGGATGTGCTCGGCGGCCGCGCCATTCATCAGCGCGCCGTCGCGCGTCTCCAGTTGCCAGCTGCCCTGGCCCGGTGTGATGACAAAGGAGGATCCGCCGAGCCGCGCCATGCCGGACTGGAAGGAGGCGAGTGTCCGGAGCGAAGGATTCAGGAACAGGAGCCCGAGCACCCTGCCGGCCAGCGCCTGCGGCTCGGGATGCTGCTCCAGCCGGCGCGCGAGGGCGAGCAGCTCACGCACCTCGCGCGGCTCGAGCTCGGCCAGATCGACGAAGCGTTTCATGATCGCGCGGCCGCGCAGCGGGCATCCATGGCTTCAGGTCCACCCGGGCGCGGGAGCCGTGAGGCCGGTTTCCTGCGGGAAGCCCAGCAGGCGGTTCAGCCATTGCACGGCGCCGCCGGCGGCGCCCTTGTTCAGGTTGTCGAGGACGCTCATCACCGCCACCGTGCGGCCGTCGCTGGCGACGCCCAGCCGCGCATAATTGCTGCCGACGATCTCCTTGAGGCGCGGCGGTGCCTCGCTGACGGACACGAAGGGCGAACGCGCGTAGTACTCGCGCAGCAGCTCGAGCAGGCGCGCGCGATCCACAGGCCGCTTCAGCAGGGCCTGGACGGTGGCATGAATGCCACGGGCAAAGGGCCCGGAATGCGGCACGAAGGCGAACTGCGCCGGCACGCCCGCGGCGGCCTGCGCGCAGGCGCTCACCTCGGCCGCGTGGCGGTGCGCCAGCGGGTTGTAGGCATACAGGTCGCTGTGCCGCGTCGGATGATGCGTGGCCTCGGTCGGCTTGCGTCCCGAACCGGTGCTGCCGGTCACGGCCGACACGAACAGTTGCGGTTCGATCAGATCGAGCGCCAGCAGGGGCACGGACGCGAGCAGGATGGCGGTGGCGAAGCAGCCGGGGTGCGCGACGTGGGGCGTGCGAATCGCGTCCAGGTGTTCGGGCACGGCGCAGCTGAATTGCGCGAGGCGTGCCGGTGCGCCGTGCGGATGCTGGTACACGGCCTGGTATGCCGCAGCCGTGGGATAACGGAAATCCGCCGAGATATCCACGACGCGAGGTGCGTTGCCCACCTGCTCGGCGACCGAGAGCAGCGCGTCGATGAGCCCGGCCGAGACGCCGTGCGGTGCGGCCCCGAGCAGGGCGGGCGCCCGCTCGCGGCGCAGGAGCGCGGCGATCTGCGCCTGCGACTGGAACAGCGTGTCAGGATAGGTGGCCGCCAGGTGCGGAAAAGCCTCCGCCACCGATGCGCCGGGACTCCCGTCCGACATGATGCCGGCCAGCTCGAGCTGGGGATGGGCCGCGATCAGCCGCAGCAGCTCGCCGGCCACGAGGCCCGTGCCGCCGAGCACCAGGGTCGGAACGCGACTCAAGGACTACTCGCTGACGCCGACGACGCCGGCGCGTGCGCCGAGTCCCACCGCGTCGATGATCGCGTCACCGAGCGGAGCCGGGTTGCTGATCGCGTTACAGGCCGGCACCTTCATCTGCTGCTCGATGATGTCGACGCCGACCTGGTTGTCGGTGGACGGCCCGGTGACCATGCAGGGCTCGATGTGGAAGCGTTCGCGCAGCAGCTTCACGCCGCCCCAGGCCGCGACCGGGTCGTTGGCCGACAGCACCACGCCGGTGAGCGCGCGGCGGATATCCTCGCAGCCGAGGATGGCATCCACTCCGTAGGTGCCGAGCAGGCCGTCGCCGAGTTCGAACACGATCACGTCCGGCTTGCCGGTGGCCAGCTCGCTGAGCATCGTGCGGGTGAGCGCCGGGCCGGTGCGCGCGGAGGTGGTGACGACGCCCAGGTCCGTGAAGATCATGGTCTTGCGCGCCCCGGCATCCTCGAAAGCCATGATGTCACGCCGCAGTGAGACGCCCGTGGCCTTGAACGCGTCCACGACCAGGCCGCGGTGACGCATGCGCGCCACGATCGCCGCTGCCGCCGCGGTCTTGCCCGCCTCCATGCAGGTGCCGGCGAGCGCCACCACCGGCACGCCGCGCGCATCGAGCGCGGCCTCGTAGTTGAGCCGGCGAAAGCCCACCCGCGCTGGCACCCCGATGCGCTCGCCCAGGTACGGAAACTGCAGCACCACGCCCAGCACGCGGCAGTCGAAGGGCTTGCCTTTGTCAGGGGTGGCCGAGTCGCACAGGCCCATGACGCCGCCGATGTTCAGCATCTGGATGACATCACCGGGCCGGAGTGTTTCGGGCACGTGCCCGGAATAACCGAACAGCGCCTTGCGCGGCCCGAGCGCGCCCACGACGATGTCGCCCTTGGCGACCTTGGCCATGCGGCCGCTGGTCAGTTCGAGGGTGTTGTAGCTCGACTTGTTATTGAGGATCTCGGCGACCACCACCACGCCTTCCTCGGCGATGATCTCATCGGCGATCCGCAGTTCGTGTCCGAGCGTGCAGGCCTGGGTGATCGAGGCAATCTTGTCCACGACGACGGTCTTCATCAGGGCGCTGCTCCCGGGGCTTGCTGTGCGGCCGGCTCGCCGGCGCGGCGGTGAAATACGCCGGTCAGGGCCGCGATCCTGGAAAATCCCAGCGCATCGGCGCTGGTCCACTCGCCCGCCGATTCGCCGTACACGCCGCGCGACGCGGCCATGAGTGAGTACGGCGATTCGACGCCTTCGACGAACAAACTACCCGGGCGGAACAGGACATGGACCTTGCCGGTGACGCGCGCCTGCGACGAGAGCAACAGCGCTTCGAT